>NZ_VUNS01000009.1 GCF_009695545.1 Victivallis lenta
GTCGATGAATAACGAAAGTTGACGGAAGCCGAGACAAAAATCAGAACAGAAAACGCCGGAAAATCCGGCAAAAAACAACGTTTGAATCCGCATGAAAAACACATGGACAAAATTTCACGGATTCAGGTGCATTACAACCTGACCGCGAACCTGCAGGGAGTCTATACGCCGCTGACCGCGCTCTGGCTCATGATCGACAACGCCGTGTTCGGCGGAGCCCCGGCCGGCTTCCATCTCGTGAATCTGCTGCTTTACGGCGGCTGCGCCGCCATGCTCTGCCTCATCATGCGGGAGCTTCGCATTCCGCCCGTCGCGGCCGTCGTGCTGACGCTGCTGTGGGCGTGGAATCCGTGCAAGATCGAAACGGTCGGCTGGATCGCCGAGCGCAAAGGGCTCGCCAGCGCGTTCCTCGCCTTCTGCGCCATGCGGCTCTTCCTGCCGGCCTGCCGCCGCGGCCGTCCCTCATGGAGCGCCGCGCTGCTGACTTTCGCGGCGTTCTTCTTCAAGCCGTGGGTGCTGCCGCTGCCGGGCGTCATGGCGGTCTATGCGTGGATGCTTTATCCGCGCGATTTCCGGAAGCTGCAGAACCTCCTCGGGCCGGTCGCCGCCGCAGGAATCCTCGGAGCGGCAATCGTCAGCGCCGTGACCTTCAGCGAACTTTCGGGCTCGCAGAAGCCGGAAGCGGCGGATTATGCCGGGCTCCTCCTCCGCTACGCCGGGGCCGCCTTCGCACCGCTCTCGCTCAATCCGCTTCACCCCGCGGCCGGCTTCGCCCGCATGTGGCCCGAAGCGCTCTGGGGCGCGGCGGTGCTCGGCTGCCTGTGGGCGGCAGGCTTCGCAAACTTCGGCCCGAAGCGCGGGTTGCGGCTCTCGCTCGCCTTCACCGTTTCGCTGGCGGGACTCGCGCTGCCGGTCCTGTCAAGCGGGAGCTTCACGAATACGAATTACGCCGACCGCTACGGCTTCCTGCTTTCGGCGCTGCTCTGGTGCTGGGCCGGGGTGGCGGGAAGCTGCTGGTTCCGCCGTTTTCCGCGCATCTCCGCTGCGGCCGCCGCGCTGCTGGCCGGCGGTTATCTGCTCGCCGGATACGTTTATGCCGAAACCTTTTCGGACGCCCGGCTCCTGTTCGCCCGCGCCGCCGCCGAGCCGGACTGTCCGGCCAAAGCGATCGACGGCCTCGCGCTCGTCGGGCTGAACCGCAACGACCCCGGGCTCGTTTACGAAGCCGGAACCCTCTTCCTCGCCCGCGCCGCGCTTCAGCCCGCGCCGGTCCGCCGCAGTTACGAGGCGGCCGGCGCCCTGCTGACCGCGCTGGCCCCGGCCATGGCGGGCGGAAACCCGGCGGCGGAGCGAAAGCTTGCGTCGCTGCTGGAACATCTTGACCTGCCGGCGGTCTACTCCCCGACCGCGTTCCTGGCCCGCGCCTGGGGCATCGCCGCCGCGCGGCTGCTGCGGGACGGCGAGAAAGCAAGAGCGCTCCGCATGCTGGAATGCCAGCTCGAACGCGGCGACGGCGGCAGTTACGAGCTCGCCTTCGCATCGGGACTGTACGGCTACCTGACCGGCGACCGCGAACGCGCCGTCGCCGGCTGGAAAAAAGCGCTGATGCTCAAGCCCGGCGACGAACGGGCCCGGCTGAACCTGAAGAACGCGGAGGCGATGCATGGATCTGAGTGAGGAACGCATCCGTTTCCGGCAGGACGGGGAGCGTCATTTCTGGGAGCTGGCGCGGGCGGATTTCCTGGTGCGGCTGCTCGGCCGCCGCCTTCCGCCGGGTCCCGGCACGATTCTCGACATCGGCTGCGGGGACGGATACCTGCTGCGGCGCCTCGGAGCCGCCTTCCCCGAACGGCGTTTCGCGGCAGTCGACCCGGCGGCCGGTCCGGAACGGACCGCCGAACTCGAAGCGCTGCTGCCGGGCCGCGTCTCCGTTTCGACCGGAGTGAACCCGCAAAGCGCCGCCGCCGCGGACACCGTAACGCTGTTCGACGTGCTCGAACACATCGAAGACGATGCCGCCTTCCTGCGCTCCGTCCGCGACATGGTTCCGGCCGGAACGCTCTTTTTCCTGACCGTCCCGGCCGGAGCACGGCTTTTCGGAGAACACGACCGGAAACTGCGCCACTTCCGCCGCTACGATCACGGCGCGCTGCGGCTCCTGCTCGAAAGGAGCGGCCTGCGGATTCTGGAGACCGGAAGTTTCTTCCAGACGCTCTACTGGTTCCGCTGCCTTGAGCTCCTGTTCGGCAGGCGGTCCCCCGGGGTCGGCGGCGGAGCGATCTCTCCGCGCTGGCTGAATGTCTGCCTGCGGAACTTCCTGCGTCTGGAAGCCGGATTCGAAACCCGTCAGGCCTGGAGCCGCCTCCGGCTGCCCGGCCTTTCCCTGGAGGCGATATGCAGGAAGTGATCCTCGTTGTGCCGTGCTATAACGAAGCGGAACGGTTCGACTCCGGCGGATTCGCGGATTTTCTCGCGGAACAGGCCAGCTATGCGCTGCTCTTCGTCGACGACGGCAGCTCCGACCGCACGCCCGAGCGGCTCGAAGCACTGCGGAAACGGCAGCCCGGACAGGTTTCCGTGCTGCGGCTCGAAGCAAACTCCGGCAAAGGCGAAGCGGTCAGGCGCGGCATGCAGACAGCGCTCGCCGCCGGCGCTCCGTTCACCGGCTTCTGGGACGCCGACCTGGCGACTCCGCTCTGCGCCGCCGTCGCCATGCGCCGCGAATTCGAACGCCGGCCGGAGCTCGACTTCGTCACCGGCTGCCGGCTGCGGCGGCTCGGAGCCGATATCCGCCGCTCCCCGCTGCGGCATCTGGTCGGACGCGTCTTCGCCACGGCGGCTTCGCTGCACCTGAAGCTGCCGGTTTACGACACGCAATGCGGCGCAAAACTCTTCCGGCGCGAGACAGCGGAGGCGCTTTTCGCAGAGCCGTTCACAACCCGCTGGCTGTTCGACGTCGAACTCTTCGACCGGTATCAGAGGCGTTACGGGCGCGATGCCGCGATGCGCCGTATCTGCGAACATCCGCTGGCCGTCTGGCACGACGTGCCGGGTTCGACGCTGCGGCTGCGCACGGCGCCGCGCATCCTTCTTGAATTCCTGCGGCTCCGGCGCCGCTGTTTGTAAAGTATGCGGCATTATGCTATATTAAAAAGCATGAATTTATTTTCGTTCAAATCCGCCGGGCTGGCCGGCTGTTTTTTCTTTCTTCTGCTGCTGACGGCGGCCCTGCCGGGAGCGATTCGTTTCGCTTCCCATGCATGCCCCGCCCCGGCGGTGCCGGTCTATATCATGACTCCGGTCGACGACTGCTGCGACGACTCGGCGCACGATCACTCCGTGCCGGTACTGCAGGAGGACGAGTTCGATGAAGCGATCGTTCCGAAGTCGTTTCCCGACTTCGTTCCGTCCGCGGTACCGCCCGCCGCATTCCGCATCGAACCGGCGCCGCCGGAAAGCACTCCGGCCGGCTGTTCCGGCCGGTTGTCCGTTCCGGCTCCGCCCTGTCCGGCGCCGCCGATTCTGCGCTGTTGACCTTTCTCTTTCTTTTCCGCGCCTCCACCGGAGAGAACGGCGCCCCGCCGCGCCTCTTCTCCCTGTCATATCCGTCAGATCATCACAGAAAGAAAACATCCATGAAACGATTGTTCCGGCGCAAGCGCAAAAATCCGAATTCTCAGGAAATCGGATTGCGCATCGCCAATATTTTCGGCCGTTACTTCCTGAAAACCGACCATCTTCATTACGGCTTCTGGCCGGAAGGGCTCCCCGTCGCCCTCGAAAACCTGCCGAAGGCGCAGGACCTCTACACCGAATTCCTGCGCGCCCGGATTCCGGAAGGCGTCAGAAGCATTCTCGACGTCGGCTGCGGCACCGGCCACAACGCCGAAGTGCTGCTGGCTGCGGGATACGAAGTCGACTGCGTTTCGCCGAGCCCGTATCTCTCTTCGGTGACCCGGAGCAAGCTGCTCGACCGCGGCACCTTGTTCGAGTGCATTTTCGAAGACCTGCCGGCCGGAAAGAAATACGACTGCCTGCTGTTCAGCGAAAGTTTTCAATATATCGACCTCGACACGGTGTTCGCAAAGATGCCGGTGTTCCTGAATCCGGGCGGCTGTGTGATCATCTCCGATTTCTTCCGGATTCCGGGAAAAGGGTCGAGCGCCATGGGCGGCGGCCACCGGCTGAGCCGGTTCCGCGACAAACTCGCCGCATCGGGCTTCACGCTCGAATACGAGCAGGATATCACGGACAATACTGCACCGAACCTGCAGCTGGTGGACGAAGCGCTGCAACAGGTGGCCGTTCCGATCCGCGACCTTGTGCTGGACGAGCTTTCGACCCACCACCGCTGGGCGTGGCTGCCGGGACGCTGGATCGGCCGGCTCTTCTTCCGCCGCAAGCTCGAAAAGCTTGATTACAAATACTTCAGCGGCTCCCGCAACGCCGAAAACTTCAAAGAGCACAAACGGTACTGCTGCTTTGTGCTGAGGCAGGAAAAAGCGGCCAGGGAACCCGGTCTCGCCGCGGAACGGCCCGGCCGGATGAACTGGAAAGCCGCGGCGCTGTAACCGGGCGTCACTCCTCGTCCAGAGGGCCGCGGCGGGAATTCTTGAGCTCGGAGCGGCGGCTTTTCGACTCGAGCCGCCGCCGGACCGACGCGGCCGTCGGTTTCGTCGGCCGCCGCATTTTGCGGACGGTCATCGCCTCCGCCAGAAGCGCATCAAGCTTTGCGAGCGCGATGCGCCGGTTCGCGTGCTGCGTACGTTCTTCCCGGGCCGTGACGACGAGCTCGCCCGCCTCGTTGAGGCGCGGGCCGAGCCGGGCCAGCAGCCGGTCGCGGAACTGCTCCGGCACCGACGGCGATCCGCGCAGATTCCAGCTGAGCCGGACCGCCGTGCAGACTTTGTTCACATTCTGCCCGCCGGGGCCGCCGGACTGCGCAAACTGCCAGTTCAGCTCGGACTCCAGCACAAAGATTTTTCCGGCCAGCAGCATCAGCGGACGAATTCCCGGAAGAGCGAGAGCCATTTCGTCCAGATGCCTTCCGCCGTCTCCGCATGGTCCGGCGCTTCAACGCCGGGCGGAACCGCGTAGGAGGCGGCCAGAAAAAGATCGACCCACATGAACTGCTCCTCGTTCAGAAACTTCATCGCCTCCCCGAAACTTTTCCAGTCGCGCACTTTGTTCAGGAACTTCATGCTCATCGCGTCGCGCCGGGCCGTCAGGACCCGGATCGAGTTGTCCGCGGGATCGTGGACCAGCGTGTAGCGATCGCGCTTGCGCAGTTCCGAATCGGGGTTGAAGAGTCCGGGATCGTCGACATAACCGCCCTCGAAAATCAATTCGACCGGGCGGCCGAGCGCGGCGGCTCCGGCACGAACCTTCTCCTGCAGAATTCCCGACGCGACGGCCGGATAAAAGGTGTGCCACCCCCACGAATCGTCCATCAGGAGCCGCCGCCCTTTTTTGGTCGGGTAGACCTTTTTCAGCATCGGGTCGAGCCCTTTGGCCAGATAGAGACCGCAGCGGAGCGGGTCCCGGACTTTTTCATCCCAGGTGAAAAAGTATTTGCCGAACTTGAAAAACGGCAGTTCGAGCGACGGAACGATCCACCAGTCGGTCAGCGCCGGCGAATAGTGGTTGAACGGACGGCGCACGATCCGGCCGCCCTCCGGCGGAATCACCGCCTCGATCCCCTCGCACATCCGGCGCGGAGACTGGTATACCGAGTATGGAATTTCCATAAAAAACATCCTTTCAAAAATTTTTCACTTGCAAACCCGTAACCGGGAGCATATTGTATCTCCGGAAAGGGGAACCGTCATGCAGAATCCGGCTTGCTCCCATACAGCCCGGCCGCGCCTGAAACTCACCGGAGCATTTTTTCGCCAGCTTGAACTGCTGATCACTGCTTTTCTGTTTTACGCCTGCGTTTTCTCCACCGCAGATCCCCTCAGCCATCTTTGTTATCTCGCAACTCTCGCGGTCTTTCTGATCATCGCATGGCTTGCCGAGCGCCTGACCGGCTGGAAGGGATTCGACATGCCGGCCTATTTCCTGTCGATTCCAGCAGCGCTTTTCCTGACGGAAACCATCGTGCAGCGCTGTTGATTACAGCGAAATCCCCTTCAGCTTCTGAAAGAGGCTGACCGCGTACGAATCGGTCATGCCGGAGACGTAATCGAGCACACGCAGCAGCCGCAGATAGGCACTGCGTCTCCACTCCTCGTCCGCGAGATTCTCCGCCATGTCCGGCAGCAGGGCCGACAACCGGCGGCTGCGGAACGAAGCGGTTTTTCCTCCGGTCGCTTCGAGCGCCATCTCGTTCACGCACGGCACGAAGATGTCAAGCATGCCCGACACCATTTCGAACCCGGCGCCGATGACCTCGGCGACCGCCCGGTGCTGATAAATGTCGCGCGTGCTGCGCGCCTCGATCCGCCGCAGCGGCTCCTGGCAGCCGATGTAGGACAGCAGCGGTTTTTCGAGCGTTCCGGACAGCAGTTCCTCGTGATGATCGATAAACGCTTTCGTGCACTCCCCGACCAGCCGGCCGATGACCTGCGCCCGCAGGAATTCGGATTTGCGCAGCGGCGAAGCGATGGTCGCGACATACTCGGCCGAACGCTCCGAATCGATGATCTCCAGAAAGAGCTGCTCAAGTTCCTGATAGGACACGAGCCCGAGCCGCTGGCCGTCCTCGAAGTCGACGATCCGGTAGGCGATGTCATCCGCCGCCTCGACCAGATACGCGAGCGGATGACGCTGCCACGCCCACGGCCCGGTCTGGACCAGCCCGGTGTGCTCGGCCATCTCCCTGAACAACTGTTCCTCGGCGCGGAAAAAATTGAACTTCTTGCCGGCCACTCCGGTCGGCCTGACCATGACGCGCGAGGCGCACGGATACTTCGCAAACGCCGCCAGCGTCGCACAGGTCAACTGCATTCCGCCGGCCTGATCCGGCATTTCGAGCCGGGTCAGCACCCGGAAGCCCTGCGCATTGCCTTCGTAGAACTCGAAATCGGCGGCTTCGTCGTCATTCATGACGTCGCGCATCGCCTTCCCGACCGGCGAATGGGTGAACCAGTGGCGGATCGCCTCCTCTCCCGCATGTCCGAGCGGGGGGTTGCCGATGTCGTGCGCAAGTGCGGCGGCCGCAACGGCTGCGCCGACGTCGCTCGGCTGCGCATCGCCCATATCGAACTCCCGGCACAGGTGGACGCCGACCGCGCTGCCGAGCGAACGCGCGACCGAACTGGCTTCGAGGCTGTGGGTCAGCCGGGTGCGGACATAGTCGGTCTTGGCGAGCGGAAACACCTGGGTCTTATCCTGAAGCCGCCGGAACGAACTCGAAAAAACAATCCGGTCGAAGTCGCGCTGAAACGGCGACCGCGCCTGTGAGATTTCCCCGGGACGCGAACTCCCGACCCGGTGGGGAGACAAAAGCTTCTTCCATTCCATCATCTTTCGAACGGCTCCTTGATTCATGCCAATCATTCATTGTCATGAAATATACCAGCCGGACTCCCCAAATACAAGCGGAAAGACGACAACTCTGCACGGGAATGGCCGGGCAGAACGTCCGGCTGAAGAAAAGGCCGCAGGCGGCAGAGGAACAATCACGCAAATCCGGCTTCGGCCATGCGGGCCTCGCGGATCATTCCGGCCGTGGCGATGGCGTGGAGCTCCGCAAAGAGTCCGCCCTTCCCGAGCAGCTCCTCGTACGAGCCCGATTCGACCACGCGTCCCTGATCCATCACAATGATCCGGTCCACATGCCGCAGCGTATTGAGGCGGTGCGCGATGATCAGCACGGTTTTCTGATGGCTCAAAGCGTCGAAACTCTGCTGAATGATCGCCTCGCTCTCCGGATCGAGCGCGCTGGTCGCTTCGTCAAGCAGCACGATCCGGCTCTCAAGCAGCATGCAGCGCGCAATCGCAAGCCGCTGGCGCTGGCCGCCCGAAAGACGGCTGCCGCGTTCGCCCACCCGGAACCGGAGCTGCCCCGGAAGCTTCTCGACGAACTCCCAGGCGCGCGCTTTTTTGAGCGCCTCGATCACCGCCGCCTCGTCCGCCTTCGGATTCGCGCAGTGCAGATTTTCAAAGATCGTCGTGTCGAACAGATACGGGTCCTGCAGCACCACGCCGAAAAGCGCGCGGTAGTCGTGCAGCGGCAGTTTGCGGATATCCGTCCCGTCGAGCAGAACCGCGCCGCCGGACGGATCGTAGAAACGCATCAGCAGATTCGTCACCGTCGTCTTTCCGCAGCCGGAACGGCCGACGAGCGCGACGGTCTGCCGCGCCGGAATGACCAGACTCGCATCCTTCAGGATCAGCTGATCCGGCTCGTAACCGAAATCGACGTGGCGCAGCTCAAGCCCGCCGCAGACCTCCGCCGGAACCGGCACCGGGCGTTCGCACTCCTCGATGTCGCTGTGCGTGTCGAGCACCGTGAACAGCTGATCGAAAGCGACGCGCGTGGTCGTGAACTGCCCGTAAACGTTGGTCAGCGACTGAATGACCGTGATCAGCGTCGCCTGATAGCCGACGAACGCGACGAGCGTGCCGATCTCCATATTCTCGTCGAGCACCATATAGGCGCCGGTCACCACGACGGTCGCGGTCAGCAGATAGCTGATGTTTTCGGTGGTCAGCGAGAGCTTCATCGACTCCATGACGCTCGACAGCCACTTGCGCTGGGCGGTCCAGATTTCATCCTCGAATTCGCGCTGGACCTGTTCTTCCATGATGAAAGCCTGAATCGTCTTGTGGCCGTGCAGCTTATCCATAATCACCTCGGTCACGCGCATGCCGGCCTGCGCCGACTCCTTCGATTTCGTGTAGATCCGCTTCGACAGCTTCCGGGCGACGAAGACATAGCAGGCCGCCCCGGCGATGATGACCAGCGTGAGCTGCCACGACAGATAGAGGCAGACGAAAAGACTGAAGAAAAGCCCGGTCACAAAAGTGGCGAACTGCTGCATGAAGCTCTGGATGAAGGTGCCGAGCGCATTGATCGAATTGCCGAACACCCGTTCGTACAGGAAACCGGACGGGAATTTGCTGTGAAACGACAGACAGAGCTTCTGCAGATGGTTGAACGACTGCGCGCGGAGGTGAAACACCACCGACTGCTGGATCAGATAGACATTGCTCATGGCCTGATACCAGAGGAAGGTGCGCCCGCACTCGACCACGAGAAAGACCGCCGCCGCCGCCAGCGCATAATAGATGCCGTCCTCCCTGCCGTGAGTCTTGATTGCGGTATCGATGACGTATTTCGGAAAGAGCGGCACGGCCGCGAACGCCGCGCCGACCAGCATCAGCAGCACCGCCGTGCCGAGCATCCGGAATCTGTACGGCGCGAGCAGCGGGGCAAACCGCCGGAAAATTTCACGCCAATGATAGTGTTCGACCCGGAACTGCGCTTCCGCCGATTGTTCCGCCGCCTGGTTCTCCGCTGCTTCCGCCATCTCCTGCCGACCGCTCCACAAATGTTGAATTTCGGACTTCCTGTAAAATAGCCGGAAAAGAGGCGAATGCAAATGCGGAAGAACCATTCCGGCCACAAAAAACGCGATTCCGCCGGCAAAAGAGGGGAACCGGGGCGACAGAGCGGTCCCGCCTGTTTCCCGGCCCCCTCCGCAATCAGCCGCGCCCGATCCGGAAATTCCGGCGCCGGGCCGCCTCCATGAATTTCAGCGCACGCGGCGCGTAATCCGGCTCCTCCGTGTCGCCGTACTCCCATGCGCGGCGGCCGACGCCCGAAATCTCCTCCGAGACAAGGCGCCGTTTCGGACCGGAACACGGCGGCTTCCGCGCCAGGTGAATCGCCTGCTCGAAGACGGCGCCGCACTCGCAGCGGTTCTCCGGGTCGATGCCGGTCCGGTCAAGGTAGAGCGCGACATCCGCCTCAGCCCCGGCAAGCGCGCTCTGCTTCACCTCTTCGGGCAGCAGCTTCCACTCCTCCCGGGCCAGATGGCGGCGGAAATACTCTTCCGCCGCGGATCTCAGTTCAACAAGTGTCATATTCATACTTTCTCCTGCCGGAAAAAGGGGGGCCGCACCGGCCCCCCGAAATATCAGTTTCCGCCGCGGAGCGCCGCAAGCGCGGTCGCGCTGGCCTTCAGGTTGCTGATCCGGCAGAGACGCGCGCCGGCGTTCCTGAAGACGAAAGTGACTTCCCCGAGCGCCATGCGCTTGATGCCGTCGAACCCCTTCGGCGTCGCATCCGAGTCGGTGATCGCGCGTCCTTTCAGGCTGGCCAGGCCGAAACCGGCCGGATCGATGATCCAGCTGTCGGTGTCCGGCATGTCAGGATCGGCCATGACCGTCATGCCGCGACCGTTGATCTCGTTCACGATCACCGCGACATAGGCGCCGCGCCGGTCGTCGGAACGGACGATCTGCAGCTGGTTCTTATACTCGTTCGACAGAACCCGCGCCTGTCCCGGCGAGCAGAGGATCAGCGACGGGTCGCCGCCCGCGCCGAGCACTGCCTGAGCCGCATCGTTCACCACGACGCTGTCGAGCGCGGCGGCAGAAGCATCGACCGAGAGCCCGTTGTCGCCGCAGCCGAAGAAGTAGAGCCCGCCCGCTTCGCCGCGCGCCGACGCGGTCGCTTCGACCCGGCGGCCGAAAAGCGCCACGCGGTTCAGGTCGCGCGCCAGCTCGCCGAGCGCAAAGGCGGTCTGCTTGTTGAGCTGGTTGTCGACCGTGCCGAAAACATTGACCGCGAGCGCACTGCCGGAGAGAATGATGTCCTTGCGGAAAATCTGCGTGCAGTTGAACCCGGTCTGTCCGGTCAGGCCGGTTTCGTCGCCGTCGCCGGGGTTGCTGCCCTCCTGCACCGGCGTCGAAACGATCGACAGCACGTCGTCCGCCGCCGGCGCTGCGGTCTTGGAACCGTTCGCGCTGACCAGCGCGACGGTGAAGCCCGACGACGTCACCGTGGCAACCCGGAAAAGCGCCGAATCGTCCTTCACGACCACGAGCGTACCGACCTTCAGCTTCGCGAGGTCGGCGGCCGAGGCCGACAGCGTGCCGGACGAAACGGCAGTGACCGTCACGCTGCGCCCGGTCAGCTGGTCCTCAAGCCACTCGTGCTTCTGCTGCGTCGCATCCTCGCTCGGCTTGAAGAGGCTGATAAAACGCGGCTCGTCCTTGATCACGGTCGAAAGCACGTCGGAGAGGTCGCGCTTCTTATTCTGGAAACTGTAGCTGTACAACATATTGTGGAAACTCCTGCAATTCTGGTTATTCGTTCACGGCGGGAACTTCGGCGAGAAGCGACACGATGTCGTCCCCGCTCCGGTCGGCCCGTGCCGGGGCCGGCGGCACCTCGGGCGCACCCGGGGCCAGATCGAGCTTGAAAAAACGCGGCGAACTTTCGCGCAGCCGTTCGAGGAACGCCCCGGCCGCCTCGGGCGACTCCGGATCGATCCGGTTCCGGGCGCACAGATACTCGAGGTAGTCGGCGTCGGTGAAGCCGTGCTCCTGCGCGATGCTCTCGATCCGGCGGCGGAAACCGATGCGGGCGAGCTCCTGCTTCGCGGCGTCGCGTTCGGCTCCCGCGCTCTCGAGGCTTTCGCGCAGCCGGGCGAGTTCGGCGTCATAGCGGCGCTTGAGCTGTTCCGGCTCGGTAAGGGCGCTCTTCTCGAGCTCCTCGATCCGGGCTTCGAGTTCGCGGTTGCGTTTCTCGAGTTCGGAGGAACCGGCGTCGCCGGGGCGGAAGCCGGCCAGCCGGGCGCGTTCCGCCTCGCTCAGAGCCTCCCCCGCCGCGGCTTTTCCGATGATCTCCATCAGATCCATTGGCAATTCTCCCTGTTGATGGTCACTTTCGTCAGGCTCCGCCGGAAGCGGTCCTTTCCGGCACGGCATGCGGCCTGAACTCACCAACGGGAATTTCTGTCAACCCGCCGCCTCAGAAACGGCCGGAAACAGCAACCGTTCCGAATTTTTTCATGCACGATATTTTATGAATATTTGTTTCTTGAATATTTCATCAATTCTGCCCGAGGTCCGGAATCACGATGGACGGGCCTAAACACGTCTTCGGCCTCTTCCGCAAAGGCGGCACGCCCGAACCGGTGACCGCCGCCCGTACAACAACGCCCCTGCGTCTTCGAAGGAAGCAGCTCTCGGCACCCTGGCCCCCCCGGCCGGGACGATCCCGGCGGGGCCGGCGGCATCGAATTCCCGCGCCGACAACAGCGACAACCCGGCGTTCTGGTCGCTGCTCCGCCTGAAAAAGTGAAAACGGGCGGAACGGCCGAAGCCGTTCCGCCCGCAAAAAACAGACTGACTGTTACTGGGCGAAGACGATTTTCACATTCCGAATCCAGTAGACGGGGCGGTCCACCTGCGGATTCATGCCGATCCGCAGCTGTTCGATATCGGCCGGGTCGATCGTGTCCGGGAAGCGGACCGTCCGCTCCTCCCACTTCGCCGACGGTTTGTCATAGGGCAGATCGACGGAACTGCCCTGTTCCTTCTCCCTGCCCATCACGGCCATCAGGTAGCACTTGCTGATCTTGTCCGCCGGGACGTCGGTGCGGATTTCGAACGAGATTCCGGCCGCTCCCTTCAGCGACTCCTGCGGCAACTGGAGCACGTATTCCGGATAGACCCAGCGGTCCACGTTCGGCGGAAATTTCACCGCGAACCGAACCGCCTGCTCATTGCCGTCATAGCCGATCTCCATGCCGCCGGCCGCGTTTTTCCGCCAGTTGACCGGGTCTTCCGTGCCGACGATGCCGACTTTGCGGCCGCCCTGCATGAGCTTGCCGACCGCCACGACCGGCGCCACCAGCGGCGTCGCCGGCTTACCTTCGAATACACCGTCAACCTTGAGCGCGCCGCGGAACTCCCCGTTCAGCTCCGGCGTGAAGCCGAGCTCGAATTCGGCCTTGCCGAACGGCGGAACGGTCACCGCCTCCGGAACTCCGGTCACTTTACCGCCCGAAACGGCGATCCGGCCGGATTTCGCACGGTCCGAAAGGTTGAACACCTGAAGTTTCAGCTTCGCATTGTCCTTCTTCACGTCCACGCTGTCCTTGCCGCTCGAAAGCACGAAGTCATCCGAAAGCTCGGTACGGAACACGATGGTCCGGTCGAAGCCGTCCGCCGAAGCACCGCGCTTGGCGACCGCCCGGAACGGCACGGCCGGCGTCAGCCCGGAGAGTCCGGAGAGGAAGGCGGGCAGCCGGGTCGCCTCCAGCTTCAGCTTTCCATCCGCCGCCTTCACCTCGAACGGAGTCCCGAATGCGTTGCAGCCGGTGTAGACGCCGTCCTTCACATCCAGCGTAAAACCGCGCCGGTACAGATCCTTGAAATCGCGGTCCGGGCGGTTCGACTCGGTCTCGATGCCGGTCACGCTCCAGTAAACGAGCGTCTGCGACCCGTCCGGCTGACGATAGAGGAAACCGCGGATTCCGTCGCCGAGCTCCATGGCGCCGAGGTAAACCGCACTGCCGAGCCGGTCGGTCAGCGTGGAAAACACGACGAAACCGGGCTTGACCGTAAAATCACGGCGCATGAGTCCCCAGTCCTTGTTGCCGTTCCGCTCGTTGTAGGGCGGCAGGACGAAGAAGAAATCGCGGTCCACCCCGAACGACTGCATGGTGATCATGACCTTCGGCAGAATTTCGGAAACCAGGAGCTCCTGTTCCGGCGAATGCGCCTTCATCCCCGCAATCACCGAAGAGACGCGGCCCGATCCTTCCGAATCGGTGCCGTTTTCGGTGAACCAGAGCGGACGGTCAGCGATGCCGTGGCGCTCCATATAGCTCCGGACGTTCTCCATGATGGCCGGGTAGTCCCGGATCGCCCGGTAGGCGTGGACGTTGAAGATGTCGAAGTAACGCCCCGCCCCGTTCTCCATGACCACGTCGGCATACTGCGGGAGCGGAATCATCGCATAGCCGCCGATGGCGACCGGCAATTCCGGGTCAGCCGCCTTGTACCCGAGGTAGGCCGCTTTCAGCGCCGATGCATAATCCCACGCGGACTCCGGCGCAAAACCGATGTCCTGCTCGTTCCAGAACTCCCAGTCGGTCATGGTTCCCCGGAACGCTCCGGCGACCTCCTTCGCATAGCGGTAGACGGCGACAAGATCGCCCGGCAGGTTCGTCGTATTCGTTTTGGCCCACCGCGGCGCGTTGTGGTACATGCCGGAGGCCCTGATGCCGCGCTCCGCCAGCAGCTTCGCGTTGAGGCCGTACTGCTTCCAGTCGTATTTCCCAGGTTCCGGCTCGCAGTCGGCCCAGCTCATGCGCTCGCGGACAATCTCGATGCCGCCGCGCCGGATCAGCTCCGAAAGCAGTTCATAGGCGTCGCCCGGATAAACCGGATTCGCCGGATCGGGACGTCCGAGCCAGCTCTGGCCGGAATCGATCGCAAAAAACGTATCGGGGTTGCGGAGGCGCGAGGCCGGGTCCGGCACGACCGCAAAGCTGCGGACTCCGGAAAACGGCGCCTCCGCCGACTCCACAGCCAGCTGGTAATAGCCGTTCGGCAGCGCAGGCAGCCGCAGCTCCTCCCGGCCGGAACCGGGCCACTCGCCGGAACGCAGAACCTCGCCATTCCAGCCCAGCAGCTTCCAGCGGAGCGGCAGCGCCGCATACGGTTTCAGGCTGAACGTCAGCGGCTCGCCCTGGACAAAGACCGAACCCGGCGCATGAACGGTGATCGTCGAAGCGGCGTCGAAACCTCCCTTCGGGGGTTTCGAACTCAGCATTTCGAGATTGCGGATATAGAACGTCGTCTTCTCCGAACGCGGATTGGCGCCGATCCGGATCGACTTCACGGCGGCGGGATCGGCCGCCGTCTCCGGAACCCTGACCGTGACGGTCTGCCACTCCGGCTTCAGCTCCGGCAGCGTGACGTACGGCGGCTTGCCGTCATACATCAGATAAGCGTGCCTGTAGCCCTTGCCGCCCGCCGGCTGCACGGCCTTGATGTCGAAACGGATGGCCTCGACATCGGCCAGGGACTCATCCGCACCGAAACGGATGCCGGGATAGCACCAGAAATCGGTTCCCGGCTTGAATTCGACATCGAACCGGACCGCCTTCTCCGCCGCATCATTGCTGATCGTCAGGCGCCCCGAACTGTTATGGTCGAACCGCGAAGCGGTATTCAGCCGCTCCGACCACGGCAGCGGACGCAGTTCGGCGGCGGAACACGCCGCCGCCAGACATGCGACCGACAACAGACCCGTCAGAAATTTCATCTCTGCCCCCCTTTGATTTGGTAACCGTTCATTTTCCGGCTATTGGTTGCTTCCGACCATATATTATAGCAAAGTCCTATAACAAATTCAATACCGTCATCGAAATTTTTTCGAATTTATCGACAGCCGAAACAAAGGGAGAGGGTGCGGACGGCTGAACAGGCATCGCCGCAAACCGGACGGCGTTTCCCCCCGCATGAACAAAAACTGCCGGCCGGAACGGCATACACCGTTCCGGCCGGCAGGCCATAATCGATCATCCCCGCCCGCCGGCATCCGGCCGGCCCGGGGTTCAGCAGCAGAAGCTTACCAGTTTTCGGCGAGAACTTCAAAATGAGCCTGCGGATGCGCGCAGGCCGGGCAGACCAGCGGCGCCTCGAAGCCGACGTGCAGATAGCCGCAGTTCAAGCAGCGCCAGACGATCTCTTTCGGCTTCTTGAAGACGGTGCCGTTCTGCACGTTTTCGAGCAGGGCGCGGTAGCGGCGTTCATGCTGCTTTTCGGCGACGCAGACATGATCCCACACCGCGGCGATTTCGGGGAAACCCTCTTCGCGCGCCTTCGCGGCGAAAGCCGGATAGAGATTGTGCCACTCGTCGTATTCGCCGCCGGCAGCTTCCTTCAGGTTCGTCGCCGTGTCGGAGATGATTCCGGCCGGGAAACTCGCGGTGATTTCGAGTTCGCCGCCCTCGAGGAACTTGAAGAAGCGCTTGGCGTGCTCCTTTTCCTGATTCGCGGTCTCCTCGAAGATATTCGCAATCTGAACGAAACCCTCTTTGCGCGCCACTCCGGCGAAATAGGTGTACCGGTTCCGGGCCTGCGATTCCCCGGCGAACGACTTCAGAAGATTCTTTTCGGTTTCAGTGCCTTTGACGGACTTCATAATGCATTTTCCTCTCTTTTATGGTTGCCGCGCTTCATAAGAAGAAACGCTATTTATATATAGCAGGGGATAGCGGGAAAGTCAAGCTTCCCGTTCAAAAAACTCACTTCCACGCCTCGGAAAAAGCGCGTTCGCTGAACGCTTCGGCCAGCCCTCCGACCTGCGAAAGCCGCAGCACCTCGTCGGGATCCATGCCGAGGTTTTTGCCGATCTTCGCATTGCTCCAGTTCCGCCGCTTGAGTTCGAGCACGATATTGCTCATATCGATAATCTGGTGCTTGCCGCGCGCCCGGTTGTGGCGGATGGTCGAGGCGATCCGGTCGTTGCGTTCCTCCTCGTTCCGGTTCAGCACCACGCAGGGCAGATGCGAAAGCCCGAGTTTGCGGCCGACCTTGCTGCGGTGAAAGCCGTCAACGACCTCGAAGCGGCCGTCCTCGCGGTGCCAGACCACGATCGGCTGGGTGAAGCCGTCCTCGCGAATCGACAGTTCCAGCAGCTCCATCTCCGGCGGAGCCACCACATTCGGATTGTAATCGTTCGCCTCGATCATCCCGACCGGAATCCAGTAAACCCGGGCGACCGGCTGGTCCGCGGCCCACACCGGCATCTTCTCATACTGTTTCAGATCAACTGCCATGCTTTCCTCCTTCGTGCCATCAGATCACAATATTTCTGGTAAGCGGCTGTTTTGGTCGGAGCGAAGCAGAGGGTCCGGCACCAGTAATCGTTCTTCAACACGCACTTGCAGATCCGGCGCCAGCTCGGGACGTCTTTCGAGCCGAGGTCGTTCTGCTGCTCGTCCGGTATGCCGTCCGGCAGACCGCCGCGGGTGGTCCACCACCGCAGGTACACGGCGATCTTGTTCCGGTAATGCTCGGCCGTCCGCTGCGGCATCGATTCGAGCAGCAGAAGCGTAAAGCTCTTCCAGGTATGCTTTTCCGGCTTCGATATCCGGTAATTGCCGAGGATGATTCCGCGCTCGCGCGCGTAGACCGAGCCGAAATTCGCGCCGTTGACGCGCGCGACCATCCGCCCCCACGTCTCCGGTTCGATGATCTGGAAGAAATCGAGCGACTGGCGCTGTTCGTTGCCGAACGGCTCGCAGATGCGCATCCGGCTCAGCGGCACGCCGGCCTGATAAAACCGGTCGTAAAGTTTATTGTAGCACTTGCCGAATTTGCCGCAGTAGGTCCAGATGTCCTCGGTGCTCCAGTCGTAGAGCGGATACGCGTTGCAGAGCACGCTGCTGAACAGCGTGGTCCAGCGCCTCCCCTTGTAGGTGTGCTTGACGCGCCCGCCGGAGACCGTGGCCCAGCGGTTCAGCGACTCCGCGGCGCGGATGCCGACGAAACAGGCCGCCTTCCGCCTGCCGGCATACCAGAAGCCGAATTCAAGCACGAACTCCTCGAAGGTCATCTCCGGCTTGTAGAACGGAAAAAAGCTGCCGTCGGTGATGGCGCCGGCGGGCTTCTCCCGAATCCACTCCTTGCCCTCCTCCCAGCAAACCCATTCCGGTTCGAAAACGCTGACGGCATTGACCGTGCGCAGCGGAATGCAGCACCAGTACGGCTCGATCACATCGGCATACTGCCGGAACATCTCCGCGACATGGTCGATGGTCAGTTTGTACTGACACTCCCAGTCGATGAAGAGAACGCCGAATTTCCGGTGCAGCCGCCTCGCCTCCTCGGCGCACAGATGGAGCATGACCGTGCTGTCCTTGCCGCCCGAAAAGGACAGATAGACCTGCGAAAACTCTTCGAAAATCCAGGCAATGCGGGTGCGGGCGCCTACAAAAACGTCGTACCCCAGATATGTCTTGCCTCTGCTCATTTTCCCGGAATTCCCGATTGCTGAACGGTGAAAAATGACCGCCTGACGACAGGCAGGTTTTACCATATCATGAATCACTTGATTTTTCAACGATTCGTTCGAGTAAATTATCAAAAAAACAATAATTTTTTCACTTTTACCGGATCACCTTTCCGGAAAATAACCGGAAGCTGACGGTGATGAATCGAGTAAAAAAGCGCGCGCTCCGGAAAAATCTTGCATTCCGCCCCGATGCCCTTATATTATGCAATCAGATAAAGCAGATTCGAACCGCGGGAGGTGCATGGTGGAAAAGCAATGGAAAAAATTTCTGGCCCTGATCGGCGAGGTCCGCGACCTTGCCGCGGTGCTGGAGCTGCTGGAGTGGGATATGCAGGTCAACCTGCCGGAGAACGCCGCCGCCGGGCGCGGCAGCCAGATCGAGACCCTCTCCGGAATTCACCACGAAAAAGCGACCTCGAAAGCCCTCGGGAATCTGCTCGACACGCTTGAACGCGCCTCCTTTCCCCCCGGTTCATTCGAACAGGCGCTGCTCCGCCGGGCGAAACGCGACTACGACAGGGAGCGCCTGATCCCGGCCGCGCTGGTCCGTGAGCTCGGCGCGGCCGGCTCCGCCGCTTTCGGCGCATGGCTGAAAGCGCGCGAAGAGCAGGACTTCTCCGTGTTCGCCCCGCATCTCGAACGGCTCCTTGAACTCAAACGCAGCCAGGCGGCGCTCTACCGCCCGGCCGGACATCTGCTCGACCCGCTGCTCGACGATTACGAGGAAGCCCTCACGGTCGCCGAACTCGATCCGCTCTTCGGCGTCCTGCGGCGCGAGCAGGCCGCGATCGTCCGCAAAGCCGTCGAACGCGGCCTGGAGGACGACAGCTTCCTGCGGCGGAAATTCCCGGCGGCGAAGCAGCTGAAGCTCGCCGAATTCGTCGCGCGCCGGATCGGCTACGATTTCCGGCGCGGCCGGATTGACCAGGCCGAACACCCGTTCACGACCAGCTTCGGCCTCTCCGACGTGCGCATCACGACGAAGGTGTTCCCGCAGCTCCCGCTCTCCTGCCTCTTCAGCACGATCCACGAGGCCGGACACGCGATCTACGAGCAGGGAATCGATCCGTCCTTCGACCGTACGCCGCTCGCCGACGGGGCTTCGCTCGCCTTTCACGAATCGCAGTCGCGGCTGTGGGAGAACCAGGTCGGGCGGTCGCTGCCGTTCTGGCGCTGGCTCTATCCGGTCATGCAGAAGCGCTTCGGCGGCGAACTCGGCGGAATCCCGCTCGAAACCTTCCTCCGGGCGGTCAACCGGGTCGAGCCCTCCCTGATCCGCATCGAAGCGGACGAGGCGACTTACAATCTGCACATCATCCTGCGCTACGAGCTCGAAAAGGAGCTGATCGAAGGCAGCCTCTCCACCTCGGAACTTCCGGAAGCGTGGAATGCGAAAATGGAGGAGTACCTCGGCGTCATTCCGCCGAACGACCGGCTCGGCGTGCTGCAGGACGTCCACTGGACGAGCGGCGGTTTCGGCTATTTCCCGACCTACGCGCTCGGCAATCTCATCGCCGCGCAGATCTGGGAACTCGCGCATCAGGCGATTCCGGAGCTGGAGGAGGAGATCGCCGCCGGGAAATTCGACCATTTCCGCGAATACCTGCGCGCGAACATCCACCGTTACGGCGCGAAACTGCCGCCGCGGCAGCTGTTGAAGCAGCTCACCGGCTCCGAAACGCCCGACCCGCGGCCGTTCCTCGCCTATCTCGAAAAGAAATTCGCCTGAGCCTCTTCGGGCCCCGCGGCAGCTCAGAACACGTCGTCGACCATCTGGACGCCGGAGTGGAGCCGCCGCGTGGCGCGGTAGACCATTCCGGCCCGGTAGAACGGCCAGATATCCGGCTCCCAGACAAGTTCGGGACAGACGTTCCCTTCTCCCTCCCAATGGAAGCCGATCCGCTGCCGGAGCCGCCGGTCGATCTCCGGCAGCAGCGCCGGGCGCACCGAACGGCCTGAAAAAATCGCGATGCGCGGATTCACGGTGCAGGTCACCGCGCCGAGCAGATACGCAACCCCGGCGATATACTCCTCGTCCGGCACGTCGTCCGCAACGAGATCGCGGATGCAGCGGCCGCCCGGCAGCGGCATCCGCCCGACTTCCCCGGCAAAGAAATCGGCTCCGCGCAGCACCCGGCCGCCGGCCATGCAGCCCGCGCCGTGGCCGGCCGGGTCGAGCAGAAAGCAGGTGATGTCCTGCAGCTCCGGCGTTTCAAGCGCCATGGGGGCAAGCCCGCGCCGGCTGTAGCCGACCGTGGCCAGATTCAGATCGCGCCCCATCCAGACCGGAATGCCGAAGAGCGCGTTGAGCTCCCGCTGAACGTCCATCTGCCGGAACTGCCGCAGCCCGCCGCTGTGGAGCCGTCCGCCGAACACGGCCGCCGGAAATCCCGCCACCGCCGTGCGCATCGGCGGCAGGCCGTCGAGAAATCCGGCGAGCTTCGGAGCAAGCTCCGCAACCAGGTATCCCTCCGGCATCGGCATGAATTCCTCGCGGACCACCGCGCCGAACTCGTTCGCCGCAACGAAATCGACGCCGACGCCGCGGAACCGCAGCGACACGGAACAGCTCCGGTTGCCGTCGAGTTCGAAACGTTCCGCCCGGCGTCCGAGTCCGGATTCGCGGAGCCCGGAACGCAGCAGCGTCCCTTCCTCCAGCATCGCGTTCACGATCTTGCCGACCGTCATCAGGCTGATGCCGGTCGCCTCCGCGATCTCCGGCTTCGTCGCGCTCCCGTTCGACAGCAGGAACCATTTGACCAGATTGCAATTGCACTGTCTCACGTTCGGAGACGTCCCCGCGACTTTCATTGGAATTTCGAACTCCCTTCCGCCATATTTATAAATAACATTTAAGAATACTATACAGCATCTCCCCCAAAAGTCAAGGAAATACTTCCGGCAACCGATATACGGTAAAAAAAACACCCGGGAATCTTGAAAAAATACGCAATCATATTATAATTACAGATGTTGAAGCACGACAATGCGGAAAAAAGCGTAAATACCCGTTTTTCATTATGCATCTCTCTATCGTTCGAACGGCAGACGAAGATTCGCCGCCGGAAAAACAGCAGAACAACATAACCGCCGGAAACCGGCGTTTCTCCATCCGGGAAAGCCGGAGGCGCGACTGCGTCCCGCCGCCTGACGCCGGCCGGGCCGTACGGCGAAGTTCCTGAAGCCGCCGCCGATCCCCGGCCCCGCCGTTGAACCATTGCGGGAATCCGGCGGCCGGCCGGTGCGGTCCTCCGGCAGCAAGCCTCCCCTTTCCCCCTCATTTATCATGCAGCCTGATAACCGGAAAGAAGATAACCACATGATAGAAAACCCCTCCGACAACACAACAGGAATCACGCAGGTGCTGACAGAGCAGGCGCCGCAGTCGTCGGCCGACACCTCCAACGAGATCATATCCGACGGGGAGCTGGAGGCCGGACCGGTCAACTTCTCCGTGGATTCTTCACTTGAATTCCGCCAGTCGCTGGAGAAAAGCGGCAACCGCTACCACATCCAGAAGCTGCTGGCGACAGGCGGATTCGGGCGGATTTTCCTTGCCAGGGACCGGATTCTCGGGCGCCCCGCCGTCATCAAATCGCTGCGGGAAGAGCTGCTCGCCCAGCCGGATACCGTGAAGAAGTTCATCGCCGAGGCCAAACTCAGCGCCCAGCTGGACCATCCCGCAATCGTCCCGCTGTTCAGCCTCGACAGCGACAGCACCGACGGGCTGCACCTTGCAATGCAGTTCGTCAACGGCATCACGCTGCAGGAATATCTGCACCGCAGCCGCGAACAGCAGCAGAAGCATCATTACGGGCAGATGCGTTACAACAAATCCCTCAGGGAACGCCTCGAAATGTTCCTGCATATCTGTGACGCCATCGAATACAGCCACAACCGCCATATCATCCACTGCGATCTGAAGCCCGCCAACATCATGATCGGACGCTACGGAGAAGTGTATGTGATGGACTGGGGCAGCGCCTGCGAAGAGGGCACCGACCGGAAAGGACATGCGGACGGAACCCCCTCCTACATGGCCCCGGAAAGCCTGCGGGAAGGCGCGACGACGCAGCAGACCGATGTGTTCGCCCTGGGCATGATCCTCAATGAGATCGCCACGCTGCGCCGGCCGGTTTTCGGCAGCGACTGCCGGGAGATCATCAACCGGATCTGCAGCGGCGAATTCGAACCATCGACCCCGCTCGATCCCGCGCGGCGGCTTGCGCCGGCGCTGCGCGCCATCATCGAAAAGGCCCGCGCCGTCGATCCCGCCGCACGTTATCAGTGCGTGAAACATCTCGCGGCCGACGTCCGGCACTATCTCTTCAACGAAGAGGTGGAGGCGTATCCCGACTCCATGCTGCAGAAGCTCATGCGCCTCATGTACCGCCACCGCTACCTGACACTGTTCCTGATCATGGCCGTGCTCTGCGCCTCCGGCGCGATGGCGGTCTACGGGATGCAGCGGGAAAATCACGTCCTCCGGCAGGTGAACCGGGAAATGATCCGGAACCTGCAGCTGCAGAGCAATACCGAAAAACTCGCGACGGAGGTCAACAGCCGGCTGCTCCGGCTCCAGGACCAGCTGAGGACCCTCAGCCTGAGTCTGGGAATCGGGATGGCCGGGTCAAGTGCCGACAGCGGGAAAGAACATTTTTACATGGTCTCCGAGTTCGCCCCGGATTCGAAGACTCCGCCGCCGGGCCTGATCGCGACCCGGTTTTACAAACACCCGATCACACTGGAACACGCCGCATACTTCAAAGAAGGCGATGTAACCGACGACACGCTGAAACAATGGGGGCATCGCCTCCGGGGTCTCCATCCCCTGAGGCTGGCGCATTTTTTCGACAATCTCATCAGGCAGGATTCGTTTGTGCACGCGCAGGATGAGAACATGCGGCAATTCTTCCTGCAGGGGGGAATCCTGAGGCGGATCACCTATATTCTCGACAACGGGATCGCATTGCGCTTTCCCGGCATGTATGAAGAGGTCGCATCTAACCGGGATTTCCAGTGCGACTGGATCAGGAGAGCCTACCGAACCCAGCCGCACCGCCTGATCTGGAGCCCGCCTTACCCGGACACCTCCGGACACATGGTGGTTTCCTGCTGGCGCCCGGTTCTGGACAGGGCGGGGAAAGAGATCGGAACAATGGGATTCGAGGTTTGCTACCATGAATTGCTGCGCCCGATCTTCGAACAGGGCCGGCGGGAAAATTTCCAGACGCTCTATATCCTGCTGGATTCGGAGGGCAGAGAAATATTCACCTCCGAACGGCGGGACTTCGAGCAGCAGCACGCCGACATCTTTTCCGCTCCGGCGTCCGCGCCGGAATGGCCCGCCTTCCGCTGCGGAGAGCTGCTCAAACGGATCAGGCAGGCCGACGTGCCGCAATTTACCGCAACGGTGGACGGGCAGAAGATGCGGGTCTCCTGGAGCAGCATCGGCCATGCCGGCTGGACCCTGGTCCAGCTGGCCCCGCAGGATTTCGACGGCCCGGCGGATCATCTGCAGACAGCGGCAAGGCAGCCCGGCTCCCCGGTCCGGGGCGCGGTCACAGCCGCGCGTTGATCTTCCTGCAGAACTCGCGGCACTGTTCGCGGGTCAGCCGCAACTTGTGCGCAAGCAGCAGTTGAATCGTTTCGGAAACCGCATTGACCGCATGGCGGCTCGTGCTCTGAATCGACGGATACGCCTCCCGCAGCAGCTCCGTTATCAGCGGAGGGACATGGTTCGCAGCCGGTTCATACGCCGGCAGGGTATTGACGCTCCGGCAGCAGTCAACCCAGTGTCCCGGGCGGAAGCAGCGCTCCAGCAGCGCGAAACGCTCCTGCGCGCGCGGTCCGGCGGAGAGCCCGATTCCCCACACGGAGAGCGACGTGGCGCTGCGTTTCCCGGCGGGAAGCTTCACCATCCCCCAGTCATCGGGCGGCATGCGCTCGCACAGCATCGCATAATCGATGCCGTCGCCGATGAGCATCGCCGCGAAGTCGTTGCTCATCAGGTCGGCCAGCGCGCTGCGCGGATCGCCGTGGCGGTGGCTGCACACACCCGGCAGCCGGTAGAGCTCGGAGAAGAACGACAGCGCTTCGAACGCCGGCTCGCTGTCGATCACGCAGTTTCCGTTCCGGTCGAAGAACTCCCCGTCGTTCTGGAACACGAACGGAACATAGCTGTTCGGAGTGAACAGAATCGCAAGTCCGTAACAGGAAACGCCCTCCGGCCCCGCGTCGGTCAGCAGCTCGGCATGACGCAACAGATCATCCCAGTTCCAGGAACCGTCCGGCTCCGCGACGCCGCGGCGGCGGAAAACGCGCCGGTTGTAGCAGAGAAACACCGGGTTGAACGCCAGCGGCAGCGCATACAGTTTTCCGCCGAAGCTCAACGACCGCAGCAGCTCCGGCGGAAAGCCGTCGCGGACGGGAAAATCCGAGCCGTCGAGAAGATCGTCGAGCGGAAGCAGCGCCTTCTCCGACGCGAGGACCGGCAGCTGCCCTTCATCCAGCACGATCAGCCCCGGATGCGATTCGCCGCCGGAATTCCTCGAGATGATCCAGTCGAGATAGTCCGGATTATAATCGTAGGTCGAGGCGGGGAACGCCGAAAACTCCAGCTCCGGGGAGAGCGAGGCCGCGAGCCTCGCCGCCTCCATCGACGGCAGTACGCAGTCCCAGCTGTAAAAATAATTCTTCGGATCGGCGGCGGCGGGCGTGCCGCAGACGAAAGTTCCGGAACCGGCGCGCCGCTCGACCAGCCCCTTTTTCTCAAGCGCGCGGTAGGCGGAGAGGCAGACCGCCGTGCTGATGCCGTAACGCACGGCGAGTTCGCGCACGCTCGGCAGGCGCGACCCGGCCGGGAGGGTTCCGTCCGCGATCCGTTCCTCCATCTCCGCCGCAATCCGGCGCGTCATCGGAATTCCCCGGTTCGTCCCTTCCATAATCGAGTCCTTTCTGATTGATTCCCCATATATCGTCACTATAAATATATCACAATATATCACTTTATCAAGAGTGTCGTTTTTATTTTATTTATTTAAAACAGCACTTGACAATGTGATTCATATCTGGTATAATTATAGGCAGATTCACCCCGAACTGAAAAGGATAATGCAGATGAAGAAAAAATCGTTTACATTGATCGAACTCCTCGTTGTAATTGCGATCATAGCGATACTGGCGGCCATGCTGCTGCCCGCGTTGAACCAGGCGCGCGAAAAGGCGCGTTCGACGACCTGCATGAACAACCTCAAGCAGATCGGGACGTCCATGCTGCTCTATGCGCAGGACAACAACAACAACTGGGCGCCGACCCACGAGGCCTGGGGCGGGCGCAAATGGTACGACCTGGTCCGCAAATACGGACAGCTCGGCAAAAACGTCAATGAGAGCGGTTCGCTGTTCCGCTGCCCGAGCGAACAGGATCTGACCAAGGTCAACACTTACTGCTACAATATGTCTCCGAAAACCGGCATGAGCGGCGACGGAAAATCCCTGCCGGTGCTGCGGCTGCGGAATCCGTCGCGCCTCATCGCGATCGCCGACGGCTCGAACTGGTGGACCGATCGCTGGAAAACCCCGAACGGCACCGACGGGCTCGTCACGCGCCACTCGTCGCGCGCAAACGCGCTGTTTTTCGACTGCCACACAGCAAGCCTCTCGTCCGGCGAAATCGTGACCGAGCGGCTGTGGGAAGAATAAGTGACGGGGGGCAACGCCATGCGGCTGTGGATATTCTGTTTCTGTCTCCTCTCGCTCTGCCTCGGCGCGGGGGAGCTGTTCCGGGACGATTTTCCGGGCGACCGCCCCGGCCCGCACTGGCGCGGCAGCGGCGGAGCCTTCTCCGTTGCGGACCATACGCTTTCGATCCGTTCCGGCAGGGATAATCCGGTTCTCTATCTCGACGGAAAAAACTGGAAAAATTACCGGGTCGGCTTCGAGCTCATCCGCCCGACCGGCTCGCGCTTCGACCTCTATGTCGGCTGGCGCTACCCGGAATTCGTAAAGCTCGTCTTTTCGCCGCCCTCCCCCGGCACGCTGAAGTTCGTCACGGCCGGAGGCGAGACCGCGGCCGAATTCGATTACACCGGGAAAGTCGATGCCAAAGGCCCCCTGAAACTCGAGGTCGACATCCTCGGCGACACGGTCAACTGCAAGCTGAACAACGTTGAAATCGGCTCGTACAAGGCCCCGGCCCCGCTCTCCGGTTCGATCGCGTTCGGCGGAGAATGGAACACGAATCTTCAGATCCGGGACCTTGCAGTCACGCAGCTCGCCGCCCCGCCGGCGCCGAAGCCGGAGATCGTCGACCGTTTCACCCGTCCCGAAATCAAAAACGGCACGTTCTACGTCGGCGGAAAACCGGTTTTCATGCTCGGCGTCAACGACTCGCAGAATTTCTGGGAGTTCGGCAAATTCAACGCCGAGCCGCCGTTCGCCCCGAACGACGTGTTCACGGACCTCATGAGCCGCGAAACCGCCGGAAAGATGGGCTTCAATTCGCTGCACGTGCCGACCTCGGCGCGGCAGGCGGCCGACCCGTACCTGGCCGAGCTCGCGCTCACGCCGGAACAGGCCGACGAACTCTTCGGACTCGGCTATCCGCAGCACTGGAGCGAACGCGCCCGCCACCGCTCCCGCATCGCCGGAATCCCGCTCATCGTCGATTACTCGGCGCTGCACCTCTTCACGATGGCGAACCAGCGCGAGCGGATCAAAAAAGCCGGATACCCGGCCGAGCTCTACCATGACGGCGGCTTTATGCCGTACGTGCCGGAACTGCCGATCGGACGCGCCGTTTACAACACCTATTTCCGGGGGGGCGCCGAATACTGGCTCGACGGAGGGAAATCCAATCCGTGGGTCTACGAACTCTTCAACGAGGTGCAGTGGTATCACTCGAAACACCCCGAAAATAAAAAGCGCTTCGGCGCATGGCTGAAGAAGAAGTACGGCACGCTCGCCGGACTCCGGGCCGTCTGGGGCGGCGAAACGCCCGACTCGTTCGAAGCCGTCGCCGCCCTTTCGCCGTGGAACGGCAAAGCGATGAAGGCGGACTGGATGATGTTTCTCGGCGACCGTTTCGTCGAAATCTTCAACGACGGAAAGGCCGCGATCCAAAGCGTCGACCCGCGCCGGAAGAACGTCTATTTCGACATCGAAATCGCGGTCGCCTCGCTCTGGTACGAGCAGAACGGCATCGATTATCACAAACTCATGAAGGCGGCCGATTTGTTCGGAACCGAAGGCGGCATGCCGTTCGGGCTCTTCGCCGAGAGCGGCAAAAGCTACCTCGACGACGTGATGAACAACTCGAAGATCAAGGTCATGTTCTACTGCGACCTCGCGCGCAGCTTCGCGGGGGAAAAACCGATCCTGAACCAGGAGTCCTACGTCAAGCGCACGCACGGCAAGCTCGGCGTGGTGCCGGCCCGCCGCAGCGACTTTCCGACGCTGTTCTGGTTCGAGGTGTTCCACAACTATTCCGGCTCGCAGGTCTACTGCTGGTGGCAGGGATATAAGAACAACGGCTGGAAGACGCTTGAAGACGCCCGGAAGACGACGAAGAGCGTCCCGCCCGCACTGCTGAATCCGTACGCCTACCCGTTCGAATCGCTGAAAGGTTTTCAGGATTTTTCAAACGAAATCGGGCGGCTGGCCGAAACGGCGCTGCCGTATCCGCGCGTCACGCAGGAAATCGGCATCCTCTACTCGCTGCCGTCGGTCTGGCGGCAGCCGCATGCCGTGAGCGGAAACCAGAAGTTCCCCTACCAGCAGAACTGCTTCAACTGGTACGACGCCTTCCTGCGCCGCCAGCTGCCGGTCGCGGTCATCACCGAACAGGAACTCATCGAGCGCGGCCCCGGCTCCTTCAAGGTCATCGCGGTCCCCTACCCGTCGCACACGTTCGCGGAGACACCCGCGAAGCTGCGCGAGTTTGCGAAGAACGGCGGCATCGTGCTGGCCGGTGAAGGCTCGCTGAAATTCGATCCGTACGGCCGGGAACTGGCCGATTCGAAGCTCTCCGGCCCGAACATCCATATGATCCCGGCCGGGCTCCCGCCGCAGGAGCAGGCGAAAGAGCTGAACAAAGCGCTCGACGCATCGGGCTACCGGGCTCCGTTCCGGGTAACGGGTTCCGACACAAAGCTGCTCGCCGAAGTTGAGGCGCGGGTCATCCGCCGCGGCGGAACCGATCTTTACTTCCTCTGCAACTGGGATGCGCGCACGGCCGGAACCGTCGATTTCCATCCGGCCTCCCTGCCGGGAGAACAGTTTTACGTGACCGACATGGTCCGCATGGCGCCGCTGCTCGCCCCGTCCGGCCGGGAGGAGTGGAACGCCGCCGAACTGCGGGCCGGTTTCCCGGTCGCGCTGCCGTCGCAGGAGCGTGTGCTGATCGCCGTCTCGACGGCGCGGCCGGAAGGAGCCGACGCTCCCGCCCTGACCTTTGACGCCGTCCGCCGCCTGGCGGAGGAGGCGAAGAAGAAACTCGATGCCGAGAATGAAAAGCTCGACCGGGAGCTGGCCGCGGTCGAAGCGGCGGAGGCGGCCGCGTTCCGCGCCGCGCGCAAGCCGTATCCGGCCGAACCGGAGAACTGCTTCGCGCTCGATCTCTCGAAAGCCGCGAACATGGGTTTTCGCGACGAGACCGCCGGTGACCGCAAAGGCGGCTGGACCGACCAGGGAGCGATGGACTTCCGCGAATTCCCGACCGGCAGACGGAACTTCGCCGGCGTGCCGTTCGAAGTGATCGATCCGGGCCGGAACGACGGAAAAAGCTGTATCGTGCTGGCCGGGGCAATCAAATATTTTCCGCTTGAATCGACGGACATCCCGGTCGGCGGCAAGGTGAAGAAGCTCTATTTTCTACACGCCGCCGCCTGGGGCGGCCAGGCCGGGAAGCAGTTCGAATACCGCGTCGCCTATGAGGACGGCAGTACGGCGGACATCCCGATCGAAGGCGGAAAGGAGTGCGCCGACTGGGTCGGCAACACGCCGGTCGCGAACGGCAGCATCGTCGCCGAAACGGCCAAGCCGAACGGCGTCCGGATCGGCGCCTACGTGACCGGCTGGAAAAATCCGCACCCGGAGAAGCCGGTCCGCTCGATCCGGGCCGTATCGGCCGGAGCCGACGCCGTGCCGATCGTCATCGGCATCACGGCCGAACGCTGAAAAAGCAAATTTCATTGAAAATCCCCCGGCAGCCGCTAAGAAAACTGCCGGGGGATTCGTCTTAACGGACATGATGAAAAAATTCGGATTGATTCTTCTGCTCATCCTGTCCGCTGCCGTCGTTCTGCCGGGAGCGCCGCGCTTCGCGCTCCTCGGAGAAGGGGACGGCGGTTCTTCGCTCGCCGACCTGACGCTGGCGGAAGCGGGCGACTTTGAATTTGTCGACCGCGAAAATCTTCACACGCTCCTGCGGGAACGCAAACTCACGGCCGCCGAGCTCGACGGACGAACGGTCGCCGCGCTTCTTCCGCTGCTGCGGGCGGAGCTCTTCGCCCGCCTCGAGGGGAAAAACGGCGAAGCGGTCCGGCTCACGATCTTCGAATCCGGCAGCGGACTGCGGCTGGCCGACCGGCTGCTTCCGCCCGATGAAGCGACGCCGCAACAGGTGCTCGCCGAACTCCGGCGCACGTCGGAACTGCTCGAGCATCCCGAAAAAACGCTGCTGCTTTCGTTCGCCGGAATCCGCGACCGCGGCATCCCGGATCGAATCCGGGCGGAGGCCCGGTTCCGGGCGGAAGAGGTCCGCCGTCAGATCGCCCGCATCGCCCCGGTTCTGCTGACCGAGCGCGAATACCTGGCCACGCTGGCGGCGGAAAACAGACTGACCGGCAAATTCGGCCGCCTGGCCGCCTCGGCCCGCATCGTGACGATTTCGCTCGATCCCGGCGCGCAGACCTCCGATTACGGCATCACCCTGACGCTGAGCGATGCGGACGGTACGAAACTGCTGGAAAACACGGCGCCGGGCAACGCCGCCTCCACTCCGGAGCTGCTGGCCGGAAAACTGGCCCGTTTCCTGCACACCGCTCCCCCGCCTCCGGAATCACCGGAGGATCGCGCCCGGGAAGCCGAACGCTTTCTCCGGGAAGCCGACTGGCAGCAATACTCACGGCGCGCTCCCTCTTCCGAATATCTGCCGCTCTATCAGGCCGCCTGGCTGCTCGAACCGACCGCCCGGCACTGGAAAGAACTCACATACGCCCTTTCTGCCGCCGCCGCGGAGAACAGCGCTCCTCCGGTCAGCGTACTGCTTGAACGCCTGGAATTGGTCTCTTCGGCATTAGAGAAAGAGTATCCGCAAGATGAAAGCGAGCTTGAGAGTTCCGGCCGTGAAGCCGTCTCCTCCCTGTTCACCCTCCTCTACCTGCGCCGGGAAGAGCTGAGTGATCCCGCACACAACCGGGTCGCGGAACTGGCCTCGCTCTATCGTTCCTATCGGGAAAAATGCGTCAGAAACTACCGCAAATGGTATGATGAGAAAAAATCCCCGACCTCTTTCGATTTCAGTTCATGCCTCTCGCGCTACTGCGATCTCCTGAAACCGTGGTTGTGGTTCAATGATGCTGAATTTGCAACGGGAGGGGAGTCCTGGTTCGCCGAATTGCCGGTACTGGCGGAACAATACTGCGGCCCGGAGGATGAAATTGATCCTTTCGGCTGGCTCCTTCCCGACGAATGGTTTGCCGTCCTGCCGGATTCCGTTGCGGCAAACCACGCGGAACGACTGGCGGCGGCCTGCCGCCGGATTCCGGGCAACGGAATCCGGAACGTGGCGGACGAGCTCGCCGACTACGCGGATTTGCGGCGGAATCTGATGGATGACGCCGGTTTTGCCGCCGCGTTCCGCCGGGTATGCGAACACGGCGCGGGGAAGACGGACTTCTACGCGGAAACCCAGTTCAACAGCGTTATGAGCGTCCCGCACCTGACGGAAGAACGCCGGCAGCGCTGCCGGAAAATCCGCTCCGAAGTGCGGTCGGCCTTCCTGCGGGAAAGAGCCGCTCCGCTCTCTCCCCGGAATCAGCTCCTGCATTCTGCTGAAACGCTTCGCACAGCGGCCGGGAAACGGTTCGGCGCGGTGCCGCCCGGCTTTCCGGCCGGAAACAGGAACCTGCCGGAACTCGCGACAACCGATTTCTGCGAAAAGCTCAATCCTGACTTCACATTTCGGGAACTCTCCGGCAGCCACTTCCCGTTCTGCGCTTTCGTCCAGTCGTCAGACGGAACCATCTATACGGCCATGTGGCAGGGAAGCACGATCACGTTCCACACGCTCAACCCGGAAACGGGAACAATGCGGAGAATTGCATATCTCACAGGACAGCCATTCGGCAATCTCGACAACAGCAAACGCCTTCTGGCTCGCCTGCACGCCGAAAACGGTTTTCTTTCGTTCGGCAATGCAAATACGATCCACCTGATCCCGCTTGACGGCTCGAAGACGCGCATCATCCGCGACTGGCCGGAAGAGGTGTTTGCCGCCTTCGTCCGGGACGGCCGGGTCTGGGCGGTCGGTCCCGCCATGCTGATCAGCTCGACTCCCGACGGCAGCAACCGGATCATCCACCTCTCACGGCTGCGCGAGGACGAACCGGCCTTTACGGCTTTCAGGCACGGCAGCCGGTCATTCACGCCCAGGAATCTGTTTCCGGCCGAGGATGGAAAGATCCTGATTCAGACGGAGTCTGCGGTCATGCTTTATGAACCCGGCGGGAAACAGCTGGAAATCGTCGGCGGCTTCCTGCCGTACGGCATCGTCAGCCGGCGGGCCGGGAACTTCATTCTGTTCGGCGAAAACAACGAATATATGACGCCGACCGGATACCGGGCGGCCCGGGATATGCAAAACCGGAGCTTCCGGCATCTCGCCATGCCGGAAAAACTTCAGAAGGAGCTGGAAAAAGCCGCCGTGCGCGATCTCTCCGCCCTCCCGTCCGCCGCTTCCCTCAAAACAGAGGTGACGCTGCCGCCCGGCACGACGCTGCGCGGCCCGTCGGCCCTGTCGGGAGAGCGGCTCTGGTGCGCCGGGAACGATTCCGGCCCCGGCAGCGTGGTCCGCCTCAACCGCCCGGAGAGTTCTCCCGGCTGGCTCCTTCCGGGCATTTTCGCAATTTATCCGCATCCGGACAACCGTTCCGTGCTGCTGTTCACCGACACAAGAATTTACAAGGCAACCCCGAAAGACGAATAAGGACACTCTCATGCGGAACCTCCTGTTTACCCTCTTTGCCCTCCTCACATTCACGCTTCCGGCGGATGAGCTTCCGCTGCCGGCGGAGAAATGGAGCCTTTTCGCCAATTCATCCATCGAAGACCGGGTCGGCAACGATACACTGCCAAGCGGTTTCTGGTACGGAGTCTTCCCCGAAAGGGAGCCGGGCCGCGGCAGCGTTGTCTTTCTGCGGGCCGAAAACCGTTACAGCAGCGCCATCTACGACATCGCGCTGTTTCCGCCGGTCCCCGGTTCCTACCGCTTGAAGGGGCGAGTCCGTTTTCTCGGCGGCGAGGAATGTCTGCAGATCGGCGGCACCTGGCATCTGAAAGCCGAGCAGCAGCCGGGGCAAAAACGGCATTCGGCTCCTCAGGGACCTCAGGACGGACAGCCCCGGATCGGCACTTGGATTCAAAGGACCGGAGAAATCGGCGAATGGCAGACATTTGACATTCCGATTGAAATTCATCCCCGGAAAGCCTGCCCGGAATGCGGCAGGAAATATATATTTCAGGATTTCGGTCTCGCCTTCAGCCTCTGGAAAATGACGGAGGAACCCAATAAGCGTTATCTGGAGGCGGAAGTCGATTCCCTCGTTTTTTACGGCCCCGGAGCCTCTTCCACCCGTTTTCTGCCTCCGGGAAAACGGCCGCAGAAAAAAATTGCGCCGATGCCGGTTCCGCCGCGGCTGCCGGAGCGTTTTCCGGAGAACCGCTTCGATGCGACAGCATATCTCCTTCGCGACAAACCGCAGCCGCCGCCTTTTTTCCAGGCCGATGGCCTGAGCGGGGAACAGCTGCGTATCCTTAATCCGGCCTTTCAGGTCCGGCGCGTGATCCGCTACGCCCCGAAGAAGGTGCTCGACGGCCGCCGGGCCATGCGTTTCCCGATCCAGATCGAGGACGGACAGCCACGTCACCGGCCCCTTGCCGGCGGCTTTCAGGCCGGAAATTTCCATGCGCTGCTCGAAAATACCAAAGGCTTCGACTTCGCCCGGTTCAATCCGGATCACGGAACCTGGAGCATACTGAATCATATCGACAAACTCCCGTATTTCGACTGGACAACTCCGCTGGCAGCGGAGTCGAACGGAGAATACCTGTGGCTGCACTCCCGGCCTCCCGTCGGCTTCCGGTTCAGCGACGGCCGAATGGTCCAGTTGCCGGGAAAACTTTCGTTCGGCGTCCGTCCCGGCCATATCTATTATCTTCAGGACGGCAAGGTGATCGACGGCCGTTCCGACGGCAGCGGCCGGGAAACGGTAAAAATCGATTTCGAGCCGATTCCGCCCCGCGACGGAAATGTCCACCGAATCCACAGCTCACCTGACTCCGCGACTCTCTACCTGCTGGCGGACGGGCATACCCTTTATGAATGGAATCCGGAAAGCGGCAAAGCGATACAGAGATATTATCCGTTTCCCAGCAGCGGGGAACAGCAATTCCTGGCGACGGAATACGGCAGTTTCGCCTGGAACGGCAGTCGGCACCGGCGCGAAATGCGCCATCTGATCTGGTATCCCGGAAACAACAGGCAGCCGGTCCGCATCCAGGGCTCCCGGGAGGCCGGGCAGGAGCTGCCGCATCTGCCTTTCGCCCCGCGGAACAGCGTCTACCCCGAATCCAATGTTTATCACGGCATCCGCGGCCGGTACCTGATCCTCACCGTGCATGGAGCGCTCTCTCTGATGAATCTGGCAGACCCGGCGCAATCGCTCATCTTCCACGGCTGCGGTGGCACCGGCTTTCTGCCGGTGCCGGGCAGCGACGCCCTCTGGCTCTCGAATAAAGACGGCATGTTTGAAATCGTGCCGCCGGGCGGCTGGGGAGAGTTCCCGGCGACGATCGAGAGCCGCTGGACCTATCTGGACCGGAATTACATCGATCAGGAACGGACTGTCCCGCTCCGGGAGTTCATCACGCAAACTGATGCCAGCGCCCCTGATCTGTTCCGGGCCGAATGGACCAAAGAGGGGGAAATCGACGTGCTCCGGTTGTCGTGGGACGAAATTCCGTTCACCTGCGAGGTCACCCTGACCCTCCGCGACGGCCAGCCCGCCGGACAGGTCAAACGGCTCTTTACGCTTCCGCGCGCGACGCAGCAAATCCCCAAGCCGTTTCCGGGTCAGGTGCTCACCGACAACCGGTACGACCGAATCGATCAGCAGGGTAACATCGCCGTCACAGGGGTGAAGACGGTCACCTTCCGGCTGAACAAAGCCGCGCCCGGCTCCATCACGGTCGCCGCTGCAGGACAGTGAACGGCCCGCGCGTTACGGATTGTGGTAGCTGCCGCCGTGCAGGATGTTCGTCGCCCGGAACAACTGCTCGAAAAGCAGCAGCCGGGCCAGTTCGTGCGTGAAGGTGAGCTTCGAAAGCGACCAGAGCAAATCGGCGCGCTGTTTGACTTCCGGAGCAAGCCCGTAAGGGCCGCCGATCACGAAAACAATCTTGCGGTCGCAGGAGCCGAGTTTTTCGGCGAACTGCACGCTCGTGAATTCGCGCCCCTCCTCCGACAGAACGACGACCGCCGCGTTCCGCTCCCGCCCGAGAGACTTCAGAATGGCCAGCCCCTCCTTCGCAACGGTCGAATCGGGCAGCTCGACGACCTCGAGTTTCGCATACGGCGAAAGCCATTTGGCGAACTCGTCGCAGCGCGCCTGCATGGCGCGGTCCTTCAGCCGGCCGACCAGAACGAGCTTAATCAGCATGGTCGATCACTCCCCCGCCGAGCAGAACATCGCCGCGGTAAAAGACCGCCGCCTGTCCCGGCGTGACCGCCCGCAGAGGATCGGCCGGAACCACCCGGAGCCCGCCGTCCGCGCCGGGCTCGATCCGGCACGGAACCGCGCGGCTGCGGTAACGGATCTGCACTTCCATCTCATCACCCTCGGGCGGCACTCCGAGCTGCCACGCCGCGCGGCGGACGGTGAAGCTCCGCGAAAGCAGCGCCTCCGGATCGGTTTCAAGCCGCACATCCCCCGACTCCGGGTCGATCGATACGACATAGGCCGGCACGCCGAGCGCAACGTTCAGTCCCTTGCGCTGGCCGATCGTAAAAGCGTGCGCGCCCGCATGACGGCCGACCGTCCGGCCGCGATAGACAAATCTTCCCGGTTTCGCGGCCAGGCCGCAGAGCCGCCGCAGCGTCTCGCCGAAGCATTCGCCGCCGACCTGAAAACAGGCGTCCTGGCTGTCCGGCTTCTGCGAGGTGACGAGCCCGAGCCCGGCCGCGATCCTGCGAACCTCGCTCTTCTCCATCGCGCCGACCGGAAACGACAGTTTCCCGAGCTCCCGCTGAGTCAGCCGGTACAGGAAATAACTCTGGTCCTTCCGGGGATCGTCGCCGCGCCGCAGCACGGCCCCGGCCGTTTCGTGCGAGAGCTTCGCATAGTGTCCGGTCAGCACGCGCGCTGCGCCCAGCTCCTCCGCCAGGTCGGCCAGGATGCCGAACTTGACCAGCAGATTGCAGTCGCAGCACGGATTCGGGGTCCGGCCCGCCATATATTCGCGCGCCGAGGGCTCGAGGACCCGCTCCCGGAACCGCCCGAATCCCTCGATGTAGCGGTGCGTGATCCCGAGCGTGCGCACGACCTGCTCCACCGCGGCCTCGTCGTTTCTGGACGCGCAGAGCTGCGCGCTCGAAAACGCCGGGTCCGGATGCTTCAGCCGCAGCGTGACGCCGATCACCTCGCAGCCCGCCTGCACTGCCAGAGCCGCCGCGACCGACGAATCCACGCCTCCCGACAACGCGACAATCACCTTTTCCTTCATAAAATTCCTCCCGGAAACACGCTTTTCGATAGTATAAAGTAAAATGATTAACTTTTCAAGTTGATTTGTGAAAAAAAGCGGTTATATTGACTTAAACCTGAACTGCTGATGCAACTTGAGAGGAGGAGCATAATGGCAAAACCAGAAGACAACAATTTCGGGAATCTGACACCGCGCGCACGGCAGATCCTGCTTCTTGCGAAGCAGGAGGCCGAGCGGTTCAATCACGATCATATCGGCACCGAGCACCTGCTGCTCGGCATTCTCTGCCTGAACGAGGGAGTCGCGGTCAACGTGCTGAAATCGCTCGGGCTCAATCTCGCCCAGCTCCGGCTGGAGGTCGAAAAGTCCTGCGGAATCGGCGGGGCGACCCAGACGGACGGGCCGCTGCCGCTGACACCGCGGCTCAAGCGCGTTCTGATGCTGGCCGCAACCGAGGCGCAGGCGATGAACTACAACTTCGTCGGCACCGAGCACCTGCTGCTCGCGATCCTGCGCGAAGGCGAAAGCGCCGCCGCGCGGATATTGCAGAATCTGAACGTGAATCTCGACGAGGTGCGGCAGGCGGTCATCAAGACGCTCGACTCGGACTACCTGCCCGAAAACAATGACGACCAGTCCGAACCGCCGAACCTCCCGCCGCAGCAGCAGAGCGGCCAGGGCGGAACGCAGCAGAGCAGCCAGGAGGGGCTGAACGCCCTGAACGCCTTCGGGCGCAACCTGACCGATCTCGCGGCGAAGGGCGAACTCGACCCGGTGATCGGGCGCACGGACGAAATCGAACGCGTGATCCAGGTGCTCTGCCGGCGGACCAAGAACAACCCGGTCCTGATCGGCGAGGCCGGCGTCGGCAAAACCGCCATCCTCGAAGGGCTGGCGGAGGCGATCGTCGCCAAGAAGGTGCCGGACCTGCTCGCGGACAAGATGGTCTATGCGATCGACCTGCCGCTCATGGTGGCGGGAACCAAATACCGCGGCCAGTTCGAAGAGCGGATCAAGGCGGTCATCGACGAGGTCCGCAACTCCGGCAAGGTCATTCTGTTCATCGACGAGCTGCACACGATCGTCGGGGCCGGCGGCGCCGAGGGCGCGATGGACGCGGCGAACATCATCAAGCCGGCGCTGTCGCGCGGCGAGCTCCAGTGCGTCGGCGCAACCACGCTCGACGAATACCGCAAGGGCATCGAAAAGGATGCCGCGCTAGAACGCCGGTTCCAGCCGGTGCTGGTCAATCCGCCGAGCGTCGAGGATTCGATCAAGATCCTCGAAGGGCTCAAGGAAACCTACGAGAAACACCACCACGTGCAGTATGCGAAAGGTTCGCTCGAAGCGGCGGTGAAGCTCTCCGACCGCTACATCACGGGCCGTTTCCTGCCGGACAAGGCGATCGACGTCATGGACGAGGCCGGCGCACGGGCGCGGATCAGCAGCGTCTGCCCGCCGCCCGACACCACGCTCGCCGAGCAGGAGATCGAGTCCGCCAAGGCGAACAAGGAGGCCGCGATCGTCGAGCAGAACTTCGAAGCCGCCGCCAAGTGGCGCGACCGTGAACGCGAGCTCAAGCGCAATCTGCAGGATCTGCAGGACAAGTGGCGGCAGGAGTGCGCCGAGAAGAAGACGGTCATCAGCAAAAGCGATATCGCCGCCGTGGTGGCGAAACTGACCGGCGTCCCGCTTCAGCAGATGGAGGAAGGCGAGAGCAAGAAGCTGCTCCGGATGGAGTCCGAACTCAAGAAAACCGTCATCGGGCAGGACAACGCGGTCGGGATCATCTCCCGCGCGCTGCGCCGCAGCCGCGCCGACCTGAAGAATCCGGCGCGCCCGATCGGATCGTTCATCTTCCTCGGACCGACCGGCGTCGGCAAAACGCTGCTGGCCAAGGCGCTGGCGGAGTTCATGTTCGGCGACCAGGACGCGCTGATCCAGGTCGATATGTCCGAATACATGGAGAAGTTCAACGTGTCGCGTCTCGTCGGCTCGCCGCCGGGCTACGTCGGCCACGGGGAAGGCGGAGAGCTGACCGAAAAGGTCCGCCGCCGCCCGTATTCGGTCGTGCTGTTCGACGAGATCGAAAAAGCGCACCCGGACGTCATGCACATGCTGCTGCAGATTCTCGAGGAGGGGCGGATCACCGACACGCTCGGCCGCCGCATCGATTTCCGCAACACGATCATCATCATGACCAGCAATGTCGGGGCGGAACAGCTAGCGAAGGGTTCCGGGCCGCTCGGCTTCGGCAGCGACTCCATCGAGTCGGTCAATGCCGATGAAAAGCTTCTCGGCATCGCCAAGAAGTTCTTCAAGCCGGAGTTCATCAACCGCGTCGACGACATCATCGTCTTCCGGAAGCTGAACAAGGAGGACCTGCTCGCAATCATCGACATCGAGCTCGGCAAGCTGCGCGAGCGGCTGCTCGGCCGCAGGCTCGACTTCGAGATCTCGAACGAAGTCAAGGACTTCCTGATCGCGAAGGGGTACGAACCGGAGTTCGGCGCCCGTCCGCTGCGGCGTGCGGTCGAACGCTTCATCGAGGACCCGCTGGCGGAAGAACTGCTGCGCGGCACCTTCGAAAAGGCGAAGAAGGTCCGGGTCGAGCTCGATCAGCAGAAGATCCTGTTCTTCCCGGAAAAGTAAACCGCCGGAACAGACAGACGCGCCCCGGAATCCGACATGGGTTCCGGGGCGTTTTCATGCGGAAGCAGAGCGCCGGTACGATTGCCGGCACGCAAAGCGGCAGAACCGCCGGAATCCGCCCCCCCCCTGCCGCTCTTCCGCCGCTTCAGCGAAACGCGCGGAAAGGCCGCAGCCCGGAAGAACCGTGCCTCCGGGAAGTTACGGTGCGGCGGGCGGGCCCGCTGCGCCCGCTCTCCGGAACCTGCATCCGCGGCCCCCGGAGACAGCAAGGCACGGCAGCACCGTCACTGCCTGACCGTAGTGCGGAAGCCGAAGCGGTGACACATCAGGAGATAGCTGACCGCCTCCTCCGCCGAATCGACGAGGTGGAAGAGCTCCATATCCGCGGGAGAGATCGTCTTTTCCTTAACCAGCACGTTCTTGAACCAGTGCAGCAGCCCGCTCCAGAAATCCTTGCCGACCAGGATCACCGGAATCCGGTTGATCTTGCCGGTCTGGATCATGGTCAGAACTTCGCAGAGCTCGTCGAGCGTGCCGAAGCCGCCCGGGTACACGATGATCGCCGTCGAATATTTCAGGAAGCAGACCTTCCGCACGAAGAAGTAGCGGAACGAAAGCGAATTGGTCTGGTAATGGTTCGGATGCTGCTCCATCGGCAACTCGATATTGAGCCCGACCGACTTGCCGCCCGCGTCGAAGGCTCCCTTCGACGCCCCGCCCATAATGCCGGGACCGCCGCCGGTGATGACGCCGTATCCATTTTCCACCAGCAGCCTGCCGAGCGCGCATGCCGACTTGAAATCCGGATTGTCCTCCGCCGTACGCGCCGAACCGAACACGGCAACCAGCCGCTCCGGCAGCTGGCTCATATCCTCGAACGACTCGACGAATTCGGACATGATCCGCAAAATCCGCCAGGAGTCGACCGGCATGAAGTCGTGATTGTTGAAGCTGCCTCCCCCGTTCGGGCCGTCAAACTGATTTTCCATCATTGCAGATTCCTCCATTCATGGTATCATATGTCAGGAATATACCAGCCGCCTCCCGCGAAGTCAAGTCCGGGAGAACACTTTCCCCGAAAATCGAAAATGCCGGACTTGACGAATCCTCTCCGCCGTGGTATCTTTCCGGAAAGAGGAGGACGATTTTATGAAAAAAGCGGAATTCCTGCCGTTCGATCCCGAAAACTGGCCGCGCCGGAGCCATTTCGAGCACTACCGGAAGTCGGGCTGTTCCTTCAACCTGACCGCCAAAGTCAACATCCGGAGCTTTCTCGACACCTGCCGGCGAACCGGGGTGCGGAGCTATCCCGCGCTCGCCGTGCTCGTGACGCAGACCGTGAACCGAATCCCCGAATTCCGCACCGCCGTCGATGCGGACGGGCGGCCGGGATACTGGGAGTACGTCTCTCCCTCGCTGCCGGTTTTCCATGAAGAGGACCACACCTTTTCGTGCTTCTGCACTCCCTACGACCCGGACGCGCGCAATTTCTATGACGCGCTGACCGCCGACCTCGAACGCCGCAGCAGGGAACGCGGCATCCTGCTCGGCGAATTTCCGCCGAATCTGGTCCATCTCTCCTGCCTGCCGTGGTTCCCGACAACGGCTTTTTCGCTTGAGCTTCAGGATGCCGGCTGTCTCGCCCCGGTCATCACCTGGGGCAGATACGAGTCCGCCGACGGACGGACGCTCCTGCCGGTTTCGCTGCGGCTCAACCATGCCGCCGCGGACGGCTGGCACGCCTCCCTCTTTCTCCGGCTGCTCGAAGAAAGTGCGGCAAATTTCAATATACTGTCTTGACTATTCGGTTTATCAAACTATATTGAATCAGAAAGGGAGGCGTGATCATGAAAAAGCTGTCCGTTCTCCTTCGAACCGCTGTGCTGTTCGGCTGCATCTCGGTCTGGGCCGGCGAATCGGCCGTCAAAACCACAGCCCCGGCCCCCGCAGCGGAACAGCCGGAACAGGCAAAGCCGCTGAATCCGGGTTCACTCGTCGGTTCGGTGAAAATCGGCGATGCGACGATCGTCACGACTCCCGGCGGAAAATCCGAAGTGCTGATAGAAACCGGCAATACGGTCATCTTCCAGAAAAACGGAGCCTCGACCTTCACCGAAGTCCCGTGCAAAGGGGAGACTCCGCAGTTCGTGCACGACTCCGGCGGGAAGGTCATCGGGCCGCTGTCCGTCGGCAGCGCGCCGAAAATACGGCCGCGCCCGAATCCGGTCCCTTCCGCAGCATCGCCATCGCCCGGTACGGGGGCGGAACGCGAAAGCGCGAACCGTTCCGGCTCGACGCGAAGCACGCCTTCCGCCCGGCAGAACCGCCCGTCGCCGATCGAACGCTCGGAGCGGCCGAGCCGCAGTACGATGCCGAGCTCGCCGTTCCTGCGCCCGAATCCGATTCGCCGCTGAGCGGAGGATTTGAAAATGACGAGACAAAAGCTGCCTATCTTTTTCGTTGCCGGATTTCTCGTCGTTGCACAGCTATTTTTAGCCGTAACGCTATTTCTGCCGCAATTTTTTGGTATTGCACTCGGCAGCCTCGGTGTCGGCCTGGGCACCTGGCAGGTGTTGCGGTTCGACAAATCCATCGGCAATTTTCCACAATGGGGAAAATGGACCATTCTGCTGGGGCTGGGGCTCATCTTCTGGGGGCTGATCGGTTTCATCGGTTCCTACCGGATCTTTCCCGAAAGCCTTCTACCGCAATACGCACCGTATTTCTGGCCGCGTGCCGTGTCTGCATTGCTGGTATTCGGGGGACTCACCATCATTCAGTCCGGTCTCGAGGCATCGGTTTCAGAACATGCCGGACAGGATAAAGCGGAACTGACTCCGGTAATCTGGATGTTCAAATTCCTGCCGCTCATTCTGCTGAACATCACAGTGGACAGCGATCTCGCCGAAGAAGAAACAAAGTATCTCATCATCCACAGCATCACCTTCGCAGGGCTGCTGATCTGGATGTTCGCTGATCTTATTCTGGCCGTCTTTCACAAACCGCGCGGCAGGTATCTGTTCCGCGCCACTGTCATGTTTGCAGTCCTTTTCATTCTCGGCTGTATTCTCCCGGCCAACGGAATCCGGGAACCCACCAAACGCATCGCGTGCCGGAATAACCTCAGGCAGCTGCAATTCATGCTGGAGCAATATCTTGCCGACGAACATTCCCTGCCTCCGGACCTGAAAACACTCCATGACGGCGGATATCTGTCGGAGCCGGGCACCTGCGTCTGCCCGACCCGGTCCGGTCCGGCCGTTTCGCCGGATGCCTTTCGGACCGATTATCTCTACACGGTCGAAAACGATATCGTCACGCTGGCCGACAAACCGGACAACCATCCGCACGGCTTCGTCAACAAAATCAGCTTTCCGCTTTCGAGCCCCTGAGAGGCGATTTGCATAAAACCGCCCCATGCGGTATAGTATCCACGCAACCAACGCGGAGGAGTCTGTCTATGAAATTCCGAAAACTTCTGTCGGCCGCGATTCTTTTTTTCGCGGCATTTTTCGTTCGCGGCGTCGAAGTCGTCAATGCCGGGCATTCGGGCTGGAACTCGCGGCAACTGCGCGAAATTTTCCGGCAGGAGCTCGATAAAAACAGGCCGGACCTCATCATCCTGATGGTCGGAACCAACGACAACCTGAACAGCTACAACCTCGTCCCGCCGGAAGAGTTCGAGAAAAACCTGACCGCGATGGCCGAGGCCGCCAGAGCCTCCGGCGCCGAGCTCCTGCTCTGCGAAATCCCGAACGCCTGCCAGGAGCTCATGCAGAAACGGCACAAAGCCGATTTCTTCCGCCGCGAAACCGCCGAAGACAAGGTCCGCCGCGCCAACCAAATCGTCGCGGCCGTGGCCGAAGCGCAGCGCATCCCCCTCCTGAAAACCACCGAAATCCTCGGGAAAGCCACGACCGACGCGGCCAGTCTCATCCGCAATCCGGCCAACTCCGGCAACGAGGACGGCGTACACCCGACTCCGAACGGCTATTTCCGCCTGGCCGACGCCATCGCGAAGCGGATCAAAGCCGAACAATGGAAGCCGAAGCGCATTCTCTGCATCGGCGACAGCATCACCTTCGGCGCCGCGGTCAAAGGAGCCGGAACCGCCGCTCCCGACGCAGAAACCTATCCCGGCCGCCTCGCCCGGGAATTGAACGCCAGATAGTCCCCATGCCCTCAACCGCCGCCCGGCACGGCGGGCGGCACAGGCCGGTCAGCGAAGATTTTTGATCAGCTCCTCGCGCTGCCGGAAGAGCTCGCGCAAAGCGCGCATCTCCTCGAGCATCCGTTCCGGCGGATACTCTGCCGCGGATGCCCGCAGTTTCAGGAAGCCATCGCAGATTTTGTCGTCGATGTGGGCGGAGGCCTTCACGCTCTCGGCCGCAAACCGCGCCGCTTCGGCCAGCCGGCCGCTTTCCCTCAGGAGCTCCGTCTCCCGCGGGAAACGCGTTTTGAGCTCCGACAGCAGAGCGGCCGACTCAAGCTTGAAGCCGGTCTTGTTCCGTTCCGTCACCGCAAAGCCGGTCACCCCCTCAACCGCCGCCCGGCCGGCCAGGCCGAACAGCAGCTGCATGATCAGCGTGACGCCGAAGCCGATGATCTGCACGACCAGGAGCGTCCGGGTCGAAATGCCGTTCCCATAGACGGGAATCATGATCATCGTGAAAATAAAATAGCCGACCACCACCACACCGCTGCCGGCGCGGAACAGCCCGAAGCTCTCCTTCAGACGGCTGCCGAAATCGGCGAACGAAAATCCGAACATGGCCTCAGCCAGCATGATCGGCACGAGGGTGACCCAGAATCCGGTGTCCCGCTCCGGACTTTCCACCAGCAGCAGCCCGGCGGCCGCCGTCATCCCGAGAAGCAGCAGCGTGATGACCGGCCATACCAGTTTCGATTTGCCTGACATGATTTCGCGTCTCCTTTCCATCAACTCAACTTCGTACCGCACCCGCACAGAAGCACCAGCAAAAATCCTGCCGCCGCAGTTCGGGCATTGACCGGCAGCATGATCCGGGAATTCGGGTCTTCAAGCGGCATCGGTCCGGCGGTCTTCCACGGAATATCGAGCTTGAGCGCTTTCCGGATAAACCAGGTTTCGGCGGAAAAAGGGAGACTCCTCCGTCACCGTTTTCACGATCGAGATCAGCCCCGGACCATCGGCCGGGCTCGAAACATGACGGCCGGGGCAGAACGGGCAGACCACCTTCCCGCCCTGCGGCTGGACCGTCTCCTGCGACTCCGAAACGATCAGCGGCGTCCCGCTCGAAGACTCCCGGAAATTTCCATGCGAAGACACCGGGTCCGGCATCCTGCTTCACGGCATCGATAACCGTCATTGCTGCCTGCCTTTCACATATTTCGGGAAGCGGACGGAAAACGGCTGCGCGGCATATCTCCGCCCATCATAACAGATATCCGGAATAACATAATTCCGGTCAGGGAAAAAAACAAGCGCCGGAAATGCGCGAATCCGTATTTTTGCCTCATCGCCGTTCAGCCGGGAAAAAAATGAGTTCCGGCCCGCGGCGCATTTCAGCCGCAAACCGGAACCATCCGTCTGCACCGGACCGGGGGAGCACCTATTCCGGAATCACCTCGATCGCGTTCAGGAAACGCACCGACGGATGCACTCCGTCCGGCACCGTAAAGTCGAGTGTCAGCATGCCGTCCGTCACTTCGATGCCTTTCATTTCACGCACGATCGCCCGGTTGAAGCTGCCCGTCTCCCGGAACAGGTCGAAGTTGTCGAGGAATCTGCGCCCGTTGACCGTCAGCGTAAAGACTCCCCTCCCCTCCTTTGCATTCGGTTCGTAGCCGATCTTCAGATAGACCCTCACCGTGTAAGCGCCGTTGCGGACCTTGAACCGGTAGGCGTCGAGATTGTACGCCTCCGTCGCATAGAGTTCGGGGTCGTCGGTACCTTCGATGTTCTGAATCGCCCGCCCGATCTGGCTGCCGTCGCTGACGGAGCCGTAAACGCCGTCCCACGGATGATCCGGGAAGAAGAGCGTGCCGTCCTTCGCCACATAATAGTCATACTCGCCGCTGCCGCAGTTCACCGCAAAACGCGACGCCCGGATCATCTCCTGCCGCTTCAGCAAATGGCCGTTTTCCGCCGGCGGCAACTGCCGGATCACGCCGTTCAGCAGCTTCGAAAACAGCAGCCGGTGCGCTTCGGCGTACTCGTTCCGCCCGACGGCGCGCTTCGCTTCCCCGAGTTTCTTCTCGGCCCTGTCGGATGCGAGCCCGGCCTTCCGCAGAAACTCCAAGGTCCTGTCGAGCTCCTTCAGGCGCTTTGCGGCCGCCTGCCGCTGGCGCTCCGAAATCTGCGCGCCTTCAACTTTCGGAGCAACTTTGCCCGGAGTGAAAAAACTGCGCAGTTCGTACGCCTTCAGCGGCAGCGTCAATTTGCCGTCGGGCGGAACCGCCAGCGATTCTCCGGTCGAAAGATCCGTGACAATGGTGTCCGCCGGGAGCGAAAGCGTAACTGCGCCGGCGTCCCAGAGCAAACTCGCCGCATAGAAATAGGTGCCGTCCTTCGCCTCGAAATAGCGGACGGTCACCGGGTCGTGCGGTCCTTCGGCAAGCGTGAACGGCTCGGCCGGCAGCGCCGTATAGGCCCGGGCGAACTCGCGCGCTTCGGCGTCGCGCCCCCAGGTCCCGATCGGCTGCGCGCCGATGAGAATCCGGGAGGCGTCGGCCGCCGCGACGTTGAACACCAGCTCCTTCAGGAAGAACCGCCCGTGCGGCTTGACGTCCGCATTCTGGAAGTAAGCCTTGAACACATCCGGCTGCAGCGAATCGTTGAAGGTCTCGAAGTATTGCAGATAGCTGTTGGCCACGCCGGCCGGACCGAACGGCTTCATGCGCTCGAAGTCGTAGAGCTGCTCGTCGATGGTCGACTCCGGCTTGCCCCAATGCTTCGCCCAGCGATAGTCGGTCGCAAAACGCATGGCCGCGAGCCGGAAGCCCGGGATTTTCGCCGCGGCGCCGAGGTCGAGCGCGCTGTTTTCATAATACCATTTCGCCGTGTCGATGCCGTCGCCGCTCTCGAGCGCATAACTGCCGCGCAGCGGTTCGCCGCTGACCGACAGGACCGTCGACAGCGCCGGATTCGCGGCCTTCACCACCGCCGCAACTTCGGTCAGGAAGGAGGTGAGCCCGTCGGCCCGGAATTTCAACCATTCATCGCGGTAACGGCCGTTCAGCAGTTCGTAACGCTCCTTCATCGACTCCGGCAGCGCGATGTTCCGCAACCGCGCGAATTCGCCGGCGGTCCAGTTGTCGTAGCCGTGTTCGGCATTCAGCGTAAAACCGCCCCAGAGGTCGATCCCGCGGAAACCCGGCAGATTGCCGTACCGCCCGACGATCCTCCGGATGTGATCGAGAATCAGCCGGCGCGCCTCGGGGTGGAAAAAGTTCGGCGCGGCCGATTCGGCGGCTTCATCCCTGTAATCGTAAAGCAGAAATCCCTTTTCGCGCAGCGCGGCGCGGTTCTGCGGCTGGAGGTTGAACTCCGGCAGATTGTAGATGTTCACGCTCGATACGAAATCGATGCCGCTGCCGTGCAGCATGCGGAGAAAGAGCGGCACATCGCCCGGCGCATACGGCAGAAGCCCGTTCCCGACATAGTTGTTCAGCGGATAGAAGCAGAAGTCGTAGCGAAGGAGCGAGTACGAAAGCATATTCTGCCCTGTGTAGTTCATGTATTCGGCGAGACGGTCGGCCACCCGCCCGGTGCGGAACGGGCTCCGGACCCGGCTCTCAATGTCGTAGCCGAAGGTCATATCGACGGTCTGGTCCTCGTCGAGATGGCCGAAGCTGCGCGGACGGCAGCCGTCCGGCATTTTCACGGCAAGTCCGGGCAGCCCCTCCGGCAGTTCGTAGACGCTGACCCGCGACACGGCGGCCGGAAGATGGTCAATCATGGTGCGCGCCTCGAAGAGATAGCGCGATTCACCGGGGTAGAACAGATAACGCGTCTTCACCATCCTGCCGGAGTTCGGATACTCGTCCCCGGCTTGAATGCCGCCCTCGAGGCGGTCGCGATGCATCGCCTCATCGCTTTTCACATACAGATAGAGCCCCATCGAGCGCGGTTTGTCGTCGGGCCACTCGATTTCGAGCAGGACCGGCCTGCCCCGGCGGTGCATGGCCCCGAACGGAATCTCGAAAGCGAAACGGTTCCCCTTGCGTTCCCCGGCCTCTGTGTACTTCCCGGCCTCGGAACTGCCCTGCCGGACCGGCGCATCCGCGAGAAATCCGCTCAGCGGAGGAGCGGTCAGATCACGGGTGAAAATCCGCGCTCCGATCTTCAGCTCCGTTCCGGCAGCGGCGGTTTTCCGCTCATACTCCGGGCGGTAGACGGTCACCGGGAAACTCCGCCGGGCAGGAACTCCCTCCGGGTTTTCGATCTCCGCCTGCAGGTGGTAGAGCTTCTGCGGCAGCTTTCCGGCCCGCAGGGCAAAGCGCTGCACGCCGGTTGTCCCGACTGGATTGAAGGAGCCCCGGCACAACACCTTTTTCTCCTCCGGGTCGCAGAGCTTCAGCGTGAGTTTCCGCGCCGCGAGCGGTTCGTCCGGATCGTATCCGTCCGGCTTCGGCACGCTGTAGAAATCCGCCGGAGCCGCAGCGACTTCGAGGACAACCTCCTCATCGGTCGTAAAGGCGGCCTTGTCAAGCATCAGGTCGAACGGGACGAAGCGGCGGAATTCGGCGGAGACCTCCCGCCAGGTCAGCGGGCGGTTGTAAACTTTGAACTCATCGATCGCTCCGTCGGCCGCGCGGACGAGACCGTTCGTCTCCGGCGCGGAGCCGACCAGCAGCTGTTTCACCTTGCCGAAATCGAAGTTGCCGATCCGGACCGGTTTCTCATCCATCCAGGTCGAACCGATTTTGTACGGCAGAGCGTTGACATAGATCGTGCTCCAGCCGCTGTTGTCATAGACGAACGCGAGATGAATCCAGTCGCCGGGGTGATTGATCGCCCGCATCATGCGGGCCAGCGAAACCGGCTCGAGGTCGCCGCGGCGCGGAAAATCGGCGCGCAGCCAGTTCCACCAGAAGATGTTCACGGCGTTTTTCCCGCTCTCATCCTGCCCGGTAAGCAGATGGTACCACGGCATCGAATCGCGCACCTCGCCCTCCCAGTCCGGCCGGAACCAGAAGCTGAACGCCCCCTGCGACGGATTCAGCCGGACCGGGAAACAGATCCCGGAGTTTCCGTTCCGCAGGGTGCGGATCACTGCCGCCTGACCGCTCAAACCGGGTTCGAACGAGACGCCGCCGCTCCCCGCCGCCCTGACCGGCCCCGCGTCGGCCGTACCGTCGAACGGCGCATACAGAATCGGCGGAGCCGCCGGGTCGGCCGCCGTATTCGCCGCCTCGAGCTCCTCGAGCGAGGCGCTGCGGAGCGCGAGGTCGCCGCGGTATCCGTAAGCCTGCACCTCCGCAAGTTCCCCGAGATCGAAGTCGATGCTGCCGACATACTTCCGGTTGCAGCTGATTTCGATGAAACCGCCGCGGTATTCGAGTTCGAGCTTCGTCCAGGCGTTTGACAGCGTGCCGGAGAGCTTCGGTGCGATCGGACCTATCGCCTCTTCGCCGCCGGAGAGCGGAACATAGTTGACCGTGTCGCCGCGCGTCAGCAGATGAAGCTTGCGCCTGCTCCCGACCAGCAGGAACCCGCAGTGCTGCCCGGCCGGATTCAAATTGAAAGTCTGGAACTCGGCGGCGAACCGGAAGTTCGTCCTGCCGCCGCCGTCGAACAGCGGAACGGTTTTCATCTCCTTCCGCCGTGTTTTCACGGTCAGCATCTTCTGCGGCTCATCATCGAACCGGACCGTTTCGGCATACAGTACCCCCGCGGCGGCGATGAGCGCCGCCGAAACCATCCATCGATTCATGTCTCAACTCCGATACGGTTTCCGTGTTTTCTCTTCAAACTCTTTTCCGCCGGTCTCCGTCCGGAGCGGTCACTGATTGTCGGGGTAGGTAAGGTCGTAATGCTGCCGGGCCGAGGTATAATCCGTGCCGAAAATCCAGTAGCCGACGATGTCGTAGTACTTGTAGTTGCGGACGCTGCCGTCGACCGTGGCGATGTTGGTGCCGCCGCCGTGGCCGTCGATATACAGCCCCTGCCCGAACTCTCCGAACGGCGCCCAGTTCGACGAATAGTAATCGAAACGGTCGATGGAGTTCGCATATCCGACGGCCGCGCCATCGGTTTCGGCTCCGTTCGGATGGCGGTCGAAGGCTTTATTGATGCAGGTGAAGAGGAAAATATTCGACGGCCTTTTGATCGATGTGATCTTCTTGCCGGCGGGATTCCGCGGATTCAGATTCGGGTGGTCGCCGAAATTCGTCATATTGACATCCGCATTGATCATATACGACAGCGGGCGGGTGTCGCGCCAGAATCCCTTCGTATGCTTGTCGAGTTTGCAGTGGAACACCTTGTAGCCCTGGCCGGTGTACTTCGAGACCTGCCAGCTCCAGGCGCCGCCATCCTCATCGACCTGATTCACAATCGAAGGGTCGCGCCGGACGGGCACGATATAATCGCCGTAGTCGTTCGTGTACATCAATGACGCCTGGCCGACCTGCTTCAGGTTTCCGACGCAGTCGCCGCCGTAGGCGCGTTCGCGCGCCTGCTGCAGCGCCGGCAGGAGCATGGAGGCGAGAATCCCGATGATTGCAATAACCACCAGCAGTTCGATCAGGGTGAAGCGGTTCCTGTACATGGCACTGTCTCCTTTTGTTCCGTTATATTTACCGGGAAGCGGTTGCACCAGTGACTCATCCGGAATCCGGATCAGGTCGTCTCGCCGGGAACAAAGATCACCGGCAGTTTTTCCTCATCGCCGGAGTCCGTTCCGGAATCCGCCGTTTTCAGCAGCCGCCGGGCGGCGGCGGCCCCGATTTCGAAATCATCCATCGCGACGCGGGTGATTTTCAGGATCGATTTTTCTTCGACCAGGCTGTCGCAGCAGGCCACCGCGCACTCCTCCGGAATGCGGATTCCGCGCGACGAAAAGACGTCGCAGCAGCCCCGCGCCGAATCGTGGCTCACGAACAGCAGCGCGCTGACCGGGGAGGCTCCGCCGGGAGCGAACGCTTCGGCAAACTCACAGCCGTGCGAATACAGATAGTTGCAGCGCATCGGGACAATCGTTTCATCCCAGCCCAGATTATTCGCGTTGAGCGCCTGCCGGATGCCGAGATCCAGCTCGCCCTGCAGGCTCGTCACGTCGTCTCCGTTCGCGCACCAGCCGATGCGGCGGTGCCCTTTCTCCAGAAGATGCTCCACGGCCAGACGGCTCGCCTCGGTGTAATTCCCCCGGAAACAGGCGGCAGGGTCCCCGCAGTCCGGACGGGTCGTAATGAACACATGCGGATAACCGTGCTCCCCGAGTTCCGCGTAAAAGCGGTCCGCGCTGGCCGCCCCCCAGATGAATACGCCGTCGAGCTGTTTGCTGCGGAAAATATTCAGATACTCCTTGCCGGAAACGAAGTCGCGGTCCGCGAAAATCAGCAGGACCCGGTAGCCCTCCGGCGAAATCGTCTCTTCGATGCCGGCCAGAATCCGCATCAGGTGCTGGTCCTCGAACATCCGCCGCATCGGAAAGTCGAACCGGGGCAGCACAAGCCCGAAAACGCCGGAGCGGTTCGAAAAAAGCCGCCGCGCATTGATGTTCGGCACATAGTCGAGCGTGCGCACCGCGTCGAGGATCTTCTGCCTGGTCGCGACGGATACCCGGGTGCGCCCCATCCGGTTGCTCAGCACCCGCGAAACCGTCCCCGGCGACACTCCGGCCGCCCGGGCGACATCCCGCATATTCACGTTCTCCGGCATTCGTTTCCTTCCTGACAACAAACAACATGTTGTTTCACCCTATAATTATACCAAAACAAACCGCTGTTGTCAATAGCCGCGCCGTCTTTTTTGCGATTATTCCGGCGGCGGGGTTGACGGCCGGTGCTCCGCGGTGTACGTTGTTGGAAACATTTCGGGAGGGATTCATGACGAACGGACAACATCTTCTCTTTTACCGGAACCCGGCCCGCTGCTGGGAGGAAGCGCTTCCGCTCGGAAACGGCCGCATCGGCGCCATGGTCTACGGCCGTGCCGACGAGGAGCTCATCGAACTCAACGAAGATACCCTGTGGGGCGGACGGCCGCGCAGCTTCGACGGCGGCGGCTATTTCGAACAGCTCGGCGAAGCCCGCAGGCTCCTGCGGGAGCGGAGGTTTGCCGAAGCGGACGAATTCATCTCCTCGCATATGCTGCATTACGACAGCGAAGGGTATCTTCCGGCCGGGCGGCTGAAACTCCGCTTTGCCGGTCCGCTTCCGGACGGAGAATACCGCCGGGAGCTGGAGCTGTCGGAGGCCGTCGCCGCGACCCGGACCGGCGGACTCCTCTGCGAATGGTTCGTCTCCGCCCCGCATCAGGTGCTCGTCATGCGCTGTACCGCGACCGTCCCCGGAACGGCCGGCTTCGCGCTGTCGCTCGATTCGCCGCTGCGGCACACTGTCGGCATCGAAGCGGGAGACCTCTTCCTGAACGGCGTCTGCCCGGTTCACGCCCGCGGGGACGAAATCACCGAGACCGATGCGGAAGGGCGCGGCGGAATCCGTTTCGAAATCCGCGCCCGGCTGCTGGCCGAAGGGGGAACCGTCGCAGCCGGAGCAGGCGCCCTGACCGCAAGCGGGGCGGATTCCATCCAGTTGCTTGTCGCGATCCGTTCCGATTTCCGGGGGTGGAACCGGGAACCGGCCGGCGCGTTTCCGGCCGAAGCGTGCCGTGCCGATCTCGACCGGGCCGCAGCAGCCGGCAGCGACGCGCTCCGGCGCGCCCACATCGAAGAGCATCAGCTCTACTACCGGCGCTCAAGCCTCGAATTGCCGGAGGACGCCGCCGACGCGCTGCCGACCGACGAACGGCTGGCCGCCGGCACCGGCGCCCCCTCCCCCGCGCTCGCCGCATTGCTCTACAACTACGGGCGCTATCTGCTGCTCGCATCGAGCCGCCCCGGTACCGAGCCCGCCAATCTTCAGGGCATCTGGAACCGGCACACGCTGCCGCCGTGGGGAAGCAATTACACGACGAACATCAACCTCGAAATGAACTACTGGTCGGCGCTGCCCGCCAACCTGGCCGAATGCGCCGAGCCGCTGTTCCGCTTTCTGCGCGAAGCCGCCGAGGCGGGGAAGGAGACGGCGGAACGGCTTTATCACGCGCGCGGCTGGTGTCTGCACCACAACAGCGACCTCTGGCGCTTCACGTATCCGGCGACGGGCCAGGCGCGCTGGGCGTACTGGCCGGTCGCCGGGCTCTGGCTCTGCCGCCATATCTGCGAATATTACCGCTTTACCGGGAATCTCGAGTTTCTGCGCGAAGCCTATCCGCTCCTGCGCGGCAGCGCCGCATTCGCGCTCGACCTGCTGACCGGGGATGAAAGCGGCGCACTCGGGACTTCGCCGTCCACCTCGCCCGAAAACGGTTTTCTCGATCCCGAAAGCGGCAGAACCGCGACCGTCTGCGCCTGCGGCAGCAGCATGGACCTCGAGCTGATTCGCGAATGCTTCCTGAACCTGGCCGAAGCCGCCGCGGAACTCGGGCTCGACGAACCGCTGCTCGCGGAGAGCGAACCCGCGCTCGCCCGGCTCCGCCGGCCCGGAATCGGCGAAGCCGGACAGCTGCTCGAATACGACGAAGCGTATGAGGAAGCCGAGCCGCACCACCGCCATCTGTCGCATCTGTACGGCGTCTACCCCGGAGAACTCTTCACGCCCGATTGCGATCCGGAGCGCTATGAAGCCGCGCGGATTTCGCTGATCCGCCGCGGCGACCGCAGCACCGGCTGGGCCATGTGCTGGCGCCTCGCCCTCTGGGCCCGCTTCCGCGACGGCGGCAGGGCGGAGGCCGTGCTGAAGGAGTTCCTGACCCCGGTGGACCCCGCGGCGGAAACCTCTTATCAATCCGGCGGCATCTATCCGAATCTGCTCTCGGCGCACCCGCCGTTCCAGATCGACGCGAATCTCGGCATTCCGGCCGCAATCGCGGAGCTGCTCGTACAGAGCCATCGCCGGAGTGCCGACGGCACGATGATCCTCGACCTGCTGCCGGCACTGCCGCCGGGCTGGGAGGAAGGGAAACTGACCGGCGTCCGCGCCCGGAACGGCGTGACGCTCGACCTGGCCTGGAAAAACAGCCGGGTCGCCGCCGTCCGCATCCGGGCGGCAAAGCCGGTGAAGGTGGAGCTGAATGCGCCGCGCTTCACCCGCCGCGTCGAAGCCGGACCCGAAGCGCAGTTTCTCACCTCCTATCAATGACCGGTGCCGATACGGCTTGCCCGGCCGCGGAACCCGGGGACGGCTCCGCGACGCACGAAACTCACAGCAGACGGTGCGCCCGGAGCTGGAAACGCAGCAGCGGCCCGGCATTGCGGAAGCGCAGCGGACACCGTCTCCGGTCCGCCTCCAGCCGGGCGGCGAGGATGGTCCGCCGCTCCGGATTGCCGAGGCGGTGAACGCCGGAGCACTCCGCCTCCACGACATTTTCCTTTTCCCGGAATGCGAAAACGGGTTCCCTGCAATTCGGCAGGAGCGCGCCAATCCACGAAGCCGCCGCCGACCATCCGGCGAGCCAGCCGAACTTCAACAGTCCGAGTCCGTAACGCTTCCAGAGCCGGGCGGGCTCCTGAACGATCCGGTAGACCCATTCGAGTCCCGACCGCTGCATCCAGCGCGGTGCGCGCCTGACCGAGCCGCTGAGAAAATTGAACGAGCCGCCGATCCCGATCGCGGCGGCGGCCTTCAGCTGCGCGGCGTTCCGGCCGAGCCACAGCTCCTGCTTCGGGTTGCCGAAGGCGACCAGCAGCAGATCCGGGCGCGCGGCATTGATCCTTGCGCAGATCTCCGCATCCTGCCGGCGGCTCTCCTCCGTGTCGTCCGGCGAAACGAACGGAGTGTCGATTCCGACGATCCGGAGACCGGGAAAGCGTTCGAGCAGAATCGCTTCCGCCTTCCGCGTCTGGTCGGGGGCCCCGCCGAGAAAATAGAGCCGGAGACCGTCCCGCGCCGCACGCTCCGCCAGGAGCGGAACGAGATCCGCCCCGGCCACCCGTTCCGGGAGCGGACAGCCGAGCAGGCGGCTCAGAAGGACGACCGGCATGCCGTCCGCACAGACGAAATCCGCCCTCCGCAGCACCGGCAGAAGCCCCGGCACGGCGCGATGGAAACATACCGGAAGCGCGTTGACGAGAAAATCGACGTTCAGCGTCACCAGGATCCGGCAGCGGCCGGCCGGCGGACGCCCCGCCAGCTCCGCAATCCGGTCGAGCGCCTCCGCCGTGGCGACCCGGGCGACCGGAATGCCGAACAGGACCGCCGCGGAATGCGAAACGGCCGCCTCGCGGCACCAGCCGGCGATCTTCGCGGCGTGCGTACTCCAGCGGAATGCGCGCGCCCGTTCCTCTCCGGCGGCGATGAGCCGGGAGCGCGTCTCTTCCGATTCGAGAATGGTGGTCAGCGCCGCCGCGATCTCCTCCGGTTTGCGGGGGTCGAAAAGCAGCGCGGCTCCCTCCCCGATCTCGCCGAGCGACGAGTTGTTCGAGCAGCAGCACGGCACCCGATAGTGCATCGCCTCGATCAGCGACAGGCCGAACCCTTCGAAAAAGGAGGGGAACACATAGCAGGCCGCATTCCGGAAGGCGGCTTCGAGATCTCCGGCAGGCAGGAAGCCGGGGAAGAGAATCCGGCCGCGCCGGGACGAGTTCGCCGCCGCGGCGTGGACGGCCTCCGCCCCGTGCCAGTCCGCCCCCGCGCAGACGAGCCGGCAGCGGGAGGCCAGGCGCTCCGGCAGGAGTTCGAAGGCGCGGATGAGGTTCAGGTGGTTTTTCCCGGGCGACTCGATGCGCGATATGTACAGGATATACGGCTCCGCGGCGAGGCCGTTCCGTTCCGGCCAGTCGTGCAGCGGATTCGACACCTCCGGCAGAGAGAGGCCGTTCCAGACCACCCGGATCTTCTGCGGCGCAACGCGCCAGAACGTTTCGAGATCCCGCGCCGTCGAACGGCTGATCGCCAGCACCGCCGGGGCGCGGCGGATGAAGAACGGCAGCACATGCTTCAGATAAAACATGCGGAGGCGGTCGTATTTGCCGGCGACATGGTACTGGGCGAGGTCGTGAACCACCGCAACCGTAAAGAGCGGATAACAGGCGAAAGCGCGCCGGTTCGCGGCCGCGATCAGGCAGAAATCGTACTCTTTCCGGCGGATCCGGAACGGCAGGATCAGCAGGTGCCAGAGCATCGAACAGACGGCGCGGCGGGTCCAGCCGGGCGCCTGAATGGTCCGGAAGCCGGGGAAGAATCCGGCGTCTCCGGGTTCGACCAGCAGCGTCAGGTCATGTCCCTGCGCCGCCAGCTCGCCGACCACGTTCCGGATGTAGGTTGAAATGCCCGACCTGCCGCGATCGAACGGGATGCACGAAATTAGAATTCTCATGCCGAACCTCCGCACAGACGGCCGAATCCGGCCAGAAACCGCTCCTCCGAAAAACGTTCGGCTGCCAGCCGGCGGCCGTTTGCCCCCATTTCGCGTCGCAGGCCGGCGGAATCGCGCAGCCGCGCCACGGCGGCGGCCATCGCCTTCCCGTCGAACGGCTTGACCGCGATCCCGGTCACGCCGTCGATCAGCCACTCCCGCACGCCGCCCAGGTCGAAGGCGACCACCGGCACCCCGTGCGCGGCCGCCTCCAGCCCGCAGAGGCCGAACGGTTCCTGCCAGCGGAATGGAAAAACCGCCGCGTCCGCTTCGGCGAACAGCTCCTCCGGCCGGCCGCACCAGCCGAGGAAACGGACACGCTCTCCGAACCCGAACGCCCGGCTCATCGCCTCGAGTCCGGCCCGATCATTGCCGTCCCCGGCGATAACCGCCCGGAACGGACCGCCGAGAGCGCGCAGCATCTCCAGAAAGAGGTCGCACCCTTTGCCGCGCAGGAGCTGGCCGAGAAACAGCAGCCGCAATTCCGGCGCCGGTTCCGGCCGCCGCGCTTCCGGCTCCACCCGGATGAACGGGGAGAGCAGGTGAATGTTCTCCTCCCGGAATCCGTTCCGCAGCAGATTGTTCCGCATAAAATCGGAGATGACCACCGTACCGGTTTCACGCAGGATATCGAGCCGCCGCGGCGCATCCCGCAGCAGAAACCCGAGCTGACCGGCGATTCCGCCGCCCTGCCAGTTGCGCGGCGAGGCCAGCAGCGCGCAGCCCGCGCAGCGGAAACGCGAACACGCCCGCGCGCAGTTCCTCCGGCCGAACGGCGTATAGTAATAACGCCGCGGACAGTAAACGTCGTGATCATGCGCCCAGAATACGAGGCGGCGGCCGAAGGCCCGCGCCAGCAGCCGCAGCCCGGCGGCCGAACCGGCCTTGTGCAGCGCGGCGAGTTCGAACTCCGCCGCCCGGTCCGCCGCCTCACTGCGGCTCATGATCCGGTCGAACCCGCCGAGAAAGCGGTCTGCCTCCCGGCCCGGCGAATCGAATGCGCCGGAGACCTCATAGCCGTGTTCCCGGAGCAGCCGGGCCGTTCCGAACATGTAGCGCTCGATGCCGCCCTCGAATCCGGCGCGGCCGCCGAGAAACAGAATCCTTCGTTTTTCAGCCATGGCAGACCCCTTCGTAAAGACGCGCAAGCTCCCTGCCGATAACCGGCCAGGAGTAGCATCTGACCTCCTGCCGCGCCCAGCCGACGATCGATTCGCGCAGCCCCGGTTCCCGGACGATCCGCTCGTAGGCGCTCATCAGCGTCGCCGGAATCCCGGGCTCGAAATGCAGCCCGGAGTAACCGTTCTGCACGAGCCGCCGCAGCCCGCCGACCTTCGCGGCCAGCACCGGCAGTCCGGCGGCCCACGCCTCCAGCACAACGATCCCGAACGGCTCGTGCAGCGAAGGCAGCACAAAGCAATCCGCGCCCTGGAAGGCGGCGACCAGCCGCGGATCGTCCGGCGCCAGTCCCGGCACGAGCGTCACCCGGTCGGCCACCCGGCACTGACGCGCCAGCGCCATGAGCTCCTCCGCATACCAGGGAGCAGTAACCGGCCCGATCAGAAGCAGATGGACCTCCTCGCCGCGCCCGGTCAGCTGTTTCAGGAACGGAATCAGCATCTTCTGGTTCTTTTGATAGTCGATGCGCGAAACGCAGAGCAGCAAGCGGCGTTCCGCCGGAATGTTCCACTCTTCGCGGACCGGCCGCGCCTTCGGCGTCCCCGCAAATTTTTCGATGTCGACCCCGTTCGGCAAATAGAGGACCCGGCGCTCCGCGCCGTACGGGGAGAGGAGACGGAACTCGTTCTGCCCGACACAGATGACCGCATCGGCCTCGCGGACCGGATTGCAGTGGAGCCCGCTCAGGCGGTCCAGCACCCCGCCGTAATGGAATTTGCCGCGCAGCGGAGCCAGCATCTCCTCAAGCTCCTGCTTCGGCACGTCGGCGAATCCGCCGTGCAGGCTGATGACGCACGGAATCCGGCACTGATGCGCCGCCGCGACCGCCAGCATCGCAATACGTCCACCGGCATGGATATGAATCAGGTCGTACCCGCCCTTCGCCATCGCCCGGGAGAGCGACGGCGAATAGGGACTGCCCCCCTTTTTGTCGAGCGCCAGCCGGTCCTTCCCCGGCAGCGGGAAATACGGGTAGAAGTAGCGGAAACGGCGGATTCTCACCCCGTCGCGCACCTCCTCGCCCGGAAGCGACAGCGCCGAAGTCGCCAGAATCTCCGACTCGATGCCGAGCTTGCGGAGCGCAAGCGTGCTGTTCCAGACCACGTTTTCGGTCCCTCCCCACTCGTCGAACGAAAAACGGCGGACCACCTGGGCGACCTTCATGATTCCACACGCTTTCCCGCCGCGTCCAGCGCGCCGCGCCGGTAGGCGCACCTCTGGATGAACCGCCGGGCCGGAGCCGCGGCGAACTCGCGCCAGCCGGCGGGGCGCGGTGCGAGAAACAGCCAGTCGCGCAGCGTCTCCATCCCGGCCCGCCCGAGCGTGAGGAACCAGCCGGGCGGGGAACCGCAGATCTGCACGGAGTCTCCGCCCTCCTTGTAGAAGCGTCTCGCGAGCTCCCGCCAGCTGTAGTTGTGCGAGTGTTCGACCCGCGCCTCCGGCACATAGCGGATTTTCCGGCCGCGGCCGACCGCCCGGAGGGCCCATTCGACATCCTCCGAACAGCAGACCGTCTCCGAGAACGGGAATGCCTCCAGCTCCGCGCGCCGGGCGGCCGACGAGGCCAGCGAGAAGAAGAAACGCCACTTCGCCGCCGTCCGGCCGTCGCCGAACGCACGGATATGGTCCTTGCGGACCAGGTACGAAGCGTCGGCGCGCGGCAGCTGGTTCGCATAGGCGGCCGCCAGTCCCGCCTCCGCGAAGAGCGGAGAGGTCAGCCGCTCGAGCCAGTCGTCATCCAGCGGGATTGCATCGGCATTGTTGAAGACCACGACTTCTCCCCGGCACGCCTTCACCGCGGCATTCAGCGTCCGGCCCGGAACATACGGACCGGCGGGCGGCTCGACATGCCGGATCTCCGGATAAGACGCGATGATTCCGCGCGTCCGGTCCGTCGAGCCGTCGTCGATCGAAACGATCTCGAAGCTCCGCGGACAGCGCTGGCGGGCCAGACTTTCGAGCGTGCGGCCGATATGGCGGTCATCGTTGTGCGACCGCATCACAATACTGATTGCCGGGGCCATCGGTCTGCCTTCCGGTTATTTCGCTTCGGCGCCGAACGAGGCGAGCGCCGCGTCGACCGAATCGAAAATCTCGAAGATCCGGTAGACCTTGGTGATGTCGAACACGATCCGGGGCCGCGGCTGCAGGCAGGCGAGCTTCGCGGAGCCGTCCTGCGCGTTCGCCTTCTGCAGCACGTAGACCAGAGCGCCGAGTCCGCTGCTGTCGATATGATTCATCTGCGACAGGTCGAAGAGCAGAAAGCGGTTGTCGGCCAGCCAGCCGGAAACCGTCTCCTTGAACTCCTCCGAACAGGCGGCCACCAGACGGCCGTCCACCGTGATTTTCAGCACATTGCCGATTTTGTCAAATTTGAGTTCCATCATCACCTGATTCCTTTTATTTTGACCAGATTGACATAAGTTCTTATTTTACGGAAAATCTTTCCGCGCTCCTTTTCGTCCGCGACCAGCCGGAAAGAGGCGGCCGGATACAGAATTGCGGCCGTCCCTCCCGCAACGGCGAGCAGCCAGAAATCCGGGATCCGGCCTTCGAACAGCCGCAGCTCCGCATACCAGGCCGCCGCCGCCGGCAGAGTCGCGCCGAGCTGCCGCAGACAGGTGTCGCACAGCAGAGGCCGAAAGCCGATGCCGGTCCGGCGCAGAAACCGCGGCACGACCAGAACGCAGGTGCCGGCAAGCTTGACCCCGAATGCGCAGCAGACCACCGCAATCTCCTGATAATGCGGCAGAAACACGATCGAAAGGATCACAAAGCAAACGCTCTCGCCGATCACCAGCCACGAGAGGAAGCGGTGGCTGTCCGCCATCAGGAAATAACGCTCCGGAATAGTCCGGAACACCAGACTCAGGTAGATCGAAAGCGTCATGATCCGGCAGACGGCGATCGCTTCCGGACTCTCCACCCTGAAGAGAAAACGCAGCAGCACGGGAGAAAAGAACAGGATTCCGACCGTCATCCCCGTTGCCAGAAAGCTGTTCCAGCGCATCGAATTCCGCAAAATCAGACCGAGCCTGCGCACCTTGTTCCGGGAGTGCAGCAGCGCCGTGATCGGCGAAATGTTCTCCTGATACGGCCCGGTCAACTGCCCCATCAGGGCCGGCAGCCGGCCGCCGAGCTGGTAGACCGCCGTCGGGCCGAGGCCGCAGAAGATGCTGATGAGCAGCGCGCCGCTGCGCCCCCACGCCAGCCGGGCGACCGAGGTCAAATAGACGAAGCCGCTGAAGTGGAAGATCTCCCGGAAGAGCTCCGGGTCCGGCAGAACCCGGAACCGGAGGCGGAAACCCGGAATCAGCCGCCGGATGAAAAACAGCATCGACAGCTGCGTCAGCGCCGTCAGGATCACCGTGAACAAAATCAGCGTGATCAGGCCGCCGCCCAGCGCGAAAATCACCAGGATTCCGGCCAGCTCGACCAGCTTCGAAACGACATTGATGTAATTCCGGAGATAGAGCCGCTGCAGCCCGACCAGAATCTCCTGAAACATGCCGAACGGAAACACGAGCGCCGAACCGATGCCGAAGCAGAGGAAACAGCTCCGGAAATAGGCCAGCTCCTCCGGCGAAGAGTGTTCGACATGGAGCAGCACCGGCACGAAAAAAGCGGCGACGCCGGTTCCGAGCAGGATGACGGCGGACATTGCGGCGTGAAACGAAAACACCGTCGATATCGTCCGGTTGTAGCGGTCGATATCACGCCGGTAAAGCTCCGTCGACGTACTCTTCTGCGCGGTCACGCCGAAGCCGAAATCGAGCAGCAGCGAATAGCAGAAGAACGACCACAGCAGCGCCCACAGCCCGTAATACTCCTGCCCGAGGCTGGCGAGCAGCCAGCGGGTCACCAGAATCCCCTGCGCGAGACGGACGGCCATGATCAGGTAGTTCGTCGCCGTATTCCTGAATACCGGGATTTTCATCGGCGCGCCTCCGCGAGCTGCCCGATCCGATGTTTCATAAGCCGGAAATAGTCGGCGACCTGCGTCACATCGTCCGGCAGCGGCGTATTCGACAGGATCGCGGCGGCGGAGTCGCGGTCGGCCGGGTCGAAGCCGTGCATGCCGTTCAACGCCTTGCCGCCCATGTCGGACGGAACGATCTGAATGCCGGGATTCATGAGGAAAATCGCGTCGCCGAACCTGCGGTCCGCGCGGTAGATGCCGTATCCGCGCTCCTCTTCCTCCGTCAGCCAGCGGCCCGAACCGGCGAACGGGGCGAGCGCATCGCAGAGCGCCTGCTTCGCGCCGGGTTTCAGAAAGTGCACTCTCAACATGGTCGAATCGTAGCAGGCCGCGTAATCCTCGCCGAAGCGCAGGCCGCTCTTTTCTACCGCCGCGCGAAGGTCGGCCGTACCGGCAAGCGGCGTCATGCCGTGATCCGAAATCACGGTCAGGCGGAAATTCCGGGCGTGGGCGCGCCCGGTTTCGAGCAGCCGGGCGACCCGCTCCTCATAAAACGCGAGCTTCCGCCGGATTATCTCCGGCCGGCCGACGCACTCGTGCTCAAGCCCGTCGAGCTCCGCCGTGTAGACGAAGAGGAAATCGCACGCTTCCGCTTCGGTCAGCCGGCACGCTTCGGCCAGATTTTCGGCGTCGCTGCTCCGCCAGTCGGAGATATGGAAACCGAGCCCGCTTGCGGCCAGCAGGTCATACAGATTCCCCGCCTCCCCCATCCCTTTCGCCGCGAACAGATTGCGTTTCTCGCAGTAGTCCATCAAGCCGATCCGGTCCAGGGGCATGCGGTAGAGCTGGAAATATCCGGTAAAGCCGTACAGCTTCTTCACCAGGCGCGAAAGCACATTCCGCACCCGCCCCCGCTCCCAGAACGAGCGCGGACGCAGCAGCGGATGCAGCGCGCCGAGCAGCCTGAACGGCGAATGCGGCGGGTCGTAGCAGAACAGGCACAGGTGTCCGTGCTCGGCCGGCGTGCGCCCCGACAGAATCGTCGGAATCGCGCTGCACGAATAACCGAACTGCATGCGGATGCACCGCCGTTCCGGCAGCTCGCGGCTGAGAAAACCGGTCGACTGCACCAGTTCCCAGCCGAGTGCGTCGATAAAGAGGAATACCTCGATGGCGTCTTTCATTGTCTCCTTCTCTTTCCTCAGGGCAGCGGCGCATAGCCGGGCAGCTGCGTGATATCGGCGGCGGGGACGCGTTCCTTCGCTCCCGGCTCCGGCGGATAGGCGCGGTCGAGCAGAAGCCCGGTCGCCGCCGCCGCCGGAGCGATCGTCTCCCAGACCGTATATTCGCTCGCCGCGACGGAGTACGGCTCGACGTTCGCCCAGCGGCGCCAGATCGGCCACGCCCGCGACAGGAGCTTCGCGCTTTCGTCCTCGGCAAGTTCCCTGCCGCCGCGGAGCGACAGCGGCAGAAGCGATTTCGAAATGCCGGCGAAACCGGCTTCGGGCCGCTTGCCGTAATAGAGCCCGTGCGCCAGCCGGACATCGTCCCGCGCGATGCCGTAGGTGTTGCGGTACGGCGTGATGCCGGGGACGAACTCCGCGATCCCGTCGGCGTAGCTCGTAAAGTCGAGGAAGCGGACCGGACAGCGGTAGCCGAGCCCGCTGGTCATCGTCGTCCCGTTCGGATTCGCCCCGTTGTGGAAATCGTTGCAGAGATAGGCCGCATCGAGAAAACTCTTTTCCCCCGAATAAGCGTAAGCGGCCAGCAGCGTCAGCGCGCGCCGGAGCGGATGACAGTTCCCCCAGGACATCCTGCCCGCCTTCCAGTTCCGCGCGCCGTACCACGCAATCCGGTACGGATAGCCGCCATCGATCTGCCCGGCCATCTCGCGGGCTTCCTGAACAACCCTGCCGGTCCAGAAGCGGCGGAGCTCCCCGAACTCCTCCAGCCGGTCCCGGAAAACCTCGAGCTCGACGAACAGAAACGGCGACCAGCGCCATGACTCCCGCCGGATCAGGTCAGCCAGCTCCTTCCCTCTCCCCGCAAGCGGTTCGAGATAAGCGGCATCGCCGTACAGCAGCCGGAGATTCGCACCGGCTTTGAGCAGGAATTCCGCCGGCAGCTCCTTCGGTTCGCGGTAGCTGATCATCTGCTTGCGCTTGTCCAGGTAATACGAATAATACTGAATCTTCCGGTTCGCCGGATTCAGGGCATACTCCCAGGCCCGGCGCGCCGACTCCCGGCAGAGCTCCGAACCGGCGGCATCCCCGGCCTGCCGCAGCGCGAGCGCGAGCATCGACGCATAGGCGGCATATTCGAGCGTGCCCGCCCGGGTCGCCAGGGAGAGCCGGAACGGTTTCTGCGGGCTCGACGGCAGGTACTCGGCCGGTGTCGGGTGATGATCGGTCTCGATCCAGGTTCCGACGCCGCCGTCCGGCTGCTGCGCGAGCCGCAGGTGTTCGAGTCCCCAGCGCGCCTCGTCGAGAATGTCCGGCACGCCGTTGCCGCTCTCCGGAAGATCGAGCTGCCCGTCGCTGAAGTTCTCCGGTTTCAGCAGATACGCCGCAGCCAGGTCACCGACGATCGACAGGTGGCAGGGACGGCGGTCGAAGTCGGCCGCATCGTGCCAGCCGCCGGGCAGGAACAGCGGCTCCGGGTCGGCCGGAAGATTCTCCGCAATCAGGTTGAAATGCTTGACGGATATGCTGTTGCCGTGTGAATCGAAGAATCCCCAGTCGCGCGTTTTCCCTTTCGGAGCGGCGTTGTACTGACCGTCGTCCGGCGGGAACGTGCCGCGCAGGACTTCGCGGTGGCAGAGCGGCGTCGTCCAGTTCGTATACGGCTTCTCCTTTGCGATCCCGCAGCGCTTGTGGTAGAGCCCGCGGGCGTGGATGTAGAAGGCGTCGGCGATGCTGCGGCCGTCGATCCGGAAATCCGGACTGCGGCCGATGCCGGGCACGCGCAGGAAATAGGTTCCCGGCGCCGAAACGGACGAAAAATCGAGCTCCGCCGTCTCTTCGCCGGTAAATGGCGTCCCCTGCGGCGAAACCGGGTCCTCCATCCGCGCCGCGACCGGACCGGAAAACACCGCACTGCCGGTCGCCGCATCGCACAGCTCGAAGCTCCTGCCGATATATTCCTTCATCGGCAGCGGCCCCGCGTCGCCGAGCCATGCGCCGAGATACGCATATTTGCGCCGGGCCTGCGGCGCATAACCGAGCTGGTTCTGTTTGAACAGGAGGGACGGCACATTGTCCGGGTCGAACCGGTAAGCGAGCGTCTCGCCGGTCGGCAGTGAAATCACATAGCCCGCCCCCGGCGCCAGCGGCTCCGCAAAACGCAGGAAGACGAAGTGCGCGACATCGGCGTTCCGCGTCAGCCGCTCCCGTCCGTTCCCGTCCGGAAAGCGGGCCGCGCCGGTCGGATTCAGCCAGTAACCGGCCTTTTCGACGGCGTGCGCGCTTCCGGCGGCGTCCGTCACCCGGATGCGGTCGAACTGCTGAAGCATCCCGGCGATCTCCGGCCGGTACCGGCCGATCACCCCGGCGGCGGAAAAGTTGAGGCCGAACGTCCGCTTCCACTCCGGCGACGGCTGCCGGCAGAGCTCCTTCAGCGCCTCAAGCTTCTCGGCGGCGTAGCGTTCGCGCAGAAAACTGGTATAATCGCCGGTCAGCGCCAGCGTCCTCCCGTCGAGATGCTCGATTCTCCAGACGCCGCGCGGTTCGGCGGCGGCAAGCGACAGCATCGCCGCAACTGCTGAAATGCAAAGCAGAATTTTCATTTTCCCGCCGCCTTTCCCTTCAGGGCGATCAACGGATAATAGAGATACCTGAAGTAACAGCGCACCGGGTACTCCCAGCCTGTTTTCCACGCCAGCAGCAGCAGCGGCGTCGCCAGACGCTTCGCGCGCGGCGCATGACGGGCCACCTCGCGGCAGCGATGTCCCTGGCGGTTGAAAAACTCGAAAAACGCCTCCCGGCGGTCTTTTTCCGGAAACTTCACGATATATTGCGGATGATAGAAGTACCAGAAGAAAACCGACAGCCAGTGCGAAGCCCATACCCTCCTGAGCTCCCCGGACGCATCGTGACTGAACCAGAAGTCGAAAAGCGCGTCGAGCGCCGCGGCGATGTCATGAATCGACTGCGGAATCAGGCTGGTCGTAACCGACCCCGCGTGCTTCCGGTAATTCACGAAGGAGTAGTCGAGCACGGCCGTCCGTTCCGCGAAATACCAGACCCTCGGCACCCATTCGAGATCCTCGTGCCGCATGCCCGGCACCTGAAAAAGCGCGTGTTCCAGCAGAAACTCCCGGCGGTAGACCGACAGGCAGACGCAGACGCTCGGCAGCCGGCCGGCCCGGAGCACCCGCACCGCCGCCTCGTTCCCGGTCATGATCTTCCCGGCGTCGGCGCCGTCCAGATTCAGAAAGCGCCCCAGATAACGGCAGCCGCCGTCCGGCCGTTCCCCGTACTCGCTGCCGCACGCAAACAGAATGTCGAGTTCGCCGTATTCGCGGACCGCTTCGCGAAATCTCCCGATCGACTCCGGCTCGATCCAGTCGTCGCCGTCGAGGAAAACCAGATATTTCCCGGCCGCATGGCGGATTCCGTAATTGCGCGAATTCGACGCCGAACCGCTGCGCGGCAGGGAGATCACCCGGAAACGCGCATCCCCGGCCGTCTCGGCCCGGCAGATCTCCAGCGTGCCGTCGGTCGACTCCTCGACCACCAGAAGCGCTTCGAAATCCGGATCGGTCTGGTTCCGGATCGAAGCGATCATATCCTTCGCATAACGGCCGACGTTGCAGGCCGGCACGACAATTGAAAATTCCGGCTGCGTCACTGCGTCTCCCATCGTTGTTTCCGACTCTGAATGCTGCATGTCACTGCACCTTTCCCGCGTTCCGGCGGCGTCTCCGGCCGAACGCGTCCTTCTTCCGTTTTGCATGGCACAACAGCGGCAGGAGCGGCAGACAGTGCAGCAGGAAAAACCAGAAGAGCCCTCCCGTGCCGGAACCGCCGCCGCCATCTTCCCGGCGCGCCCGCTCCGCCAGAAGCTTCAGCCGCGCCCGGCGTGCCGCCGCGCCGCAGGAGGGGTCGCAGCAGACGGACTGCGCCGCATGATAGTACTCCCGCAGCCGGAATTCCGCGGCCAGCTCCGGATATCGCTCCGCCAGGCCGCTGTTCCGGAAAATCTCCCGCTGCTTCCGGGCCCGCAGAACCCAGTTCCGCTCCCGGTCTAGATCGGAACCCTCCTTGTAATACGTTGCGCACAGAGAAGCTTCGAAGCGCAGATAATCGTAAAGCGGGCGCTCCGTCGCCGTCAATCTCCGCACCAGCAGAAGATATTCGAGCAGAAAGAGTTCATCCTCCTTCATGCTCAGATTTTCCACAAAGCGGATTTTCCGCTTCTCCACCAGGTCGCGGCGGAACAGGCAGCAGACCAGAAAGCCGTTGCACTCCGGACGCCCGCACAGAAGCGGCAGGAAAAAACGCTCGATGATTTCCCCGCGCTCCATGACGGCCGATTCGCCGCGGAACGGAAAATCCGTCAGAATCCTCTCGCCGTCCGGCGCGATCCGGCGGATCGCGCAGCAGCTGAGTTCGGCATTCCGGGCGACGGCATTGGCGTGCAGAACCCGGTAAAGCTCCGGATCGGCCCGGTCGTCGGAGTCGCAGAAAGCGATCCACTCGCCGGCCGCGGCATCGAGTCCCCGGTTCCTCGCCGCGCTCACGCCACGGTTCGGCCCGCTGAAAAACCGGATCCGGCCGGGATCGCGCGATTGAAACGCCCGGCAGATGTCCGCCGACCGGTCGGTCGAACCGTCGTCAACCAGAATCAGTTCGAGATCCGCCGCAGTCTGCGCCAGCAGCGATTCAAGACACGCCTCCAGCCGTTCGGAGGTGTTGTAGACCGGGACGATGATGCTGAGCAGCGGACGTTTATCCGGCATGGCGCGCCCCCTTCTCCCCCGAACCATTCCGGAACAGCGGCAGGAACCGGTTGAGCCAGAAACGGCAGAAATATTCCGACAGCCGGAAAAATCCCCTTTTCCGCGCCAGATACATCAGCGGAATGAACCAGAGCTGCGCACCGCCCGCCGCACGGACGATGCGGCAGTAGGAACGGAACTGCTCCCTCGTGCCGAGGCAGGCCAGCAGCGCCCGGCGGCAATCCTCCCGCGGGACGAGCCTCCGGAGCCGCTTCCCCGAATAGTTCCGCAGCAGGAACGGCGCATGCAGAAAATGACGGCAGAAATGACGCGCCAGCGTCCGCCGGAACGAGGCCGGATACTCCCCCGCCTCGAAAAACCGGCAGGCCGATTTCACGTTTTCGGCCCGGTCGTACATGGTCTTCGGCCCCGGCGCATGCGTCACCGAAGCGGCGTGAATCCGGTAGTCGTAATGCCGGAACGGCGCAACCGCGACTGCACCGGCCTTCAGAAAAACCCGGTAGGTCCACTCGTCGTCCTGATGCAGGCGCCCGGGCGCCTGATAAAGCCCGTTCCCGTGCAGCAGCTCCCGGCGATAGAGATTCATCCAGGTCGCAGGAATCCAGCGGTCTGCGAAATCGACCGACTCCAAAAATGCGACGCCCGATCCGAACCGCGCTCCCGGCGTTCCCTGCATATGGCCGCCGGAACGGACCGGAACTCCATCCGCCAGCTGCCGGTAATCGTATGACCCGCCGGCAATCAGGTCGAGCTTCGGATGTGCCGCCAGCAGCGTTGCAAATCCTTCCAGCGCATCCGGTTCGATCCAGTCATCTCCATCGACGAAAAGCAGATAGCCGCCGCGCGCGTGGTCGATCCCCCAGTTGCGGGAGGCCGAGGCCGAGCCGGAGCGCGGCAGCGTCACGACCCGGAAACGCGGATCGTCTCCGATCGCTTTGCGGATCACCCGCTCCGTGCCGTCATCCGACTCCTCGACAACGGCCAGGCATTCGAACCCGGCATAGCCCTGCGCCCGGATCGAACCGATCATCCGCTCCGCGTACGGCGCGACGTTGCAGCAGACCGCAATGACGGAAAACAACGGCGCTTCTCTCATCTGCCGCTCCCCTGCGTTTTCATCCTGCGGAGCAGGCGTTTGAACTTGTGCCGGTACAGGACCGGGCCGGCGAGGAGAGAACACCAGGCGCGGTTCTCCCGCCGCAGCGAAAACGGCAGCGGCCCCGGCAGCTCCAGCCCCGCTTCGACCGCGTAGTCGACCACGTCGAGATAACGCCCGAACTTCGGCAGCGACGACGGCGTCCACCCGACCCACGGCTTCGGGTGGCAGACGAAATGGACGAAGAGCGCCTCCGGCTCCCGGTCGAGCCGGTATTCGTCCGAGACGCGCGGCGCGCCGGGCAGGAAGCAGAGCAAACTGTTCAGCACCGATTCATCGAGCTGGTGGTAGAACGGGAGCCTCCGGTCGACGACCCCGACGTTGCCGGAGGGAAGCACCCGCGCCATCTGGTCGCGCCAGGCCTCCAGCAGCGAACGATGCGAACGGTGCAGCGAAAGCAGGCAGTCCGAACAGCAGCGCGGAATCCCCGGCGCCGCCTCCCCCGCCCCCGGCACATCTTTCCGCCACGCTTCAAGCACTTCCGCCGGAATCGCCCGGCCGTCGCCGCCGAAGCGGTGGCTTGCGAATGCGAGGGCGTTCTCCGCTTCGCCGCGCATCCGGATATGGATCTCACCGGGCGAAAGCGGAACCAGCTTCTCCGACACGTTCCCGGTAAAGAAACCGTCGCTGTCCACCCAGGTCACAAACTCCGTATCAGCCAGCAGCATCGCATCCGGCTTGCTGCAGGCCAGCGTGCGCGCGGTCGGCGGGGCCGGAACCACCCGCACGCCGCCGAGCCCTTCGAGAATCCGCGATTCGCGCTCTCCGCAGCCGGCGGCGCAGACGATCACCGGTTCCTCCATGCCGCTTTTCCGCATGGAGGCGATCAGCAGGAAGACACCCCACAGATAGCTGCGGTCCCCGATGGTTACAACCGTATTGTTCCTCATAGTCGTTTCACGCCGCGGCGGGCGTCTCCTCCTTTTTGCGGAAGAGGGCTTCGCGGTTCCGTCTCTTCCGGAGTTCGTTCAGATAGCCGACGACGGCAAACACAATCATGATCTGCATGAAATTGATCTGCTGCTTCAGGACCCACTCCAGGACGGACTGCATATAGACCGCCGCAAGGCCGCCGCATACGCCGGCCGGCACATAAAACCGGGCCGTCCCGGCAAGCCGTGGCAGCAGCCGGGCCGCCAGCACCCAGTAATAGCCGAACCAGCCGAGCAGGACGGCGAGTCCGCCGTAACCGCACTCAGCGCCGACCAGCAGATAGATCGTCTCGACGATGCCGTCCTTGTAATCCTCGTGATAGCCGAGAGCCGGGTCGCGGTGCCGGCTGTAGGTGTACGGCGGATTGATCTTGATCCCCCAGTTGTTGACGCCGACGCCGAGGAGCTTGTCGTCCATCATATTGAACGCGGCGACGGCGAAATTGAGCCGGGTATTGCCCGACGCCTCCGGCGCGGTTTCGAAGCGTTCGACGATCCTCGGCAGGAATACGACGAATACGAGCAGCGCAGCCACGCCGGCCGCAGCCGCCGCAGTCAGCTTTCTCCGGTCGAACGAATAGATCAGCGACAGCATGACCGTCAGCGCGCAGCCGACCGGATAACAGGCCAGCGCCCCGCGCGAATAGGTCAGAACCAGCGAGACGGACGCAACACCGAACGCGGCCGCGAAAAACCAGCGTCCGAACCGGCCGCCGCAGTTGAAGAAGCGGGCCAGAAACAGATTCCCGGCCAGGCTCATGTACATGCTCATGCTGTTCTGGTGCGGAAACACGCCGTGCGCCTGATAGACGCCGCTGCAGTACCCCCAGACGACCGCCGGGAAATTCAGCAGCACCACCGTCCCCATCGCATACCAGAAGAGCTCCACGTCGTCCGTCAGCTCCAGGTAATTCCAGACCGCCAGAAACACGAGGTAGATCATGACCATCTTCCAGAGCTCGAAGAACGAGTAAAGCAGACTGTCGGCATTCAGCGTCGAGACGAGGCAGCTCAGGAAATAGGCGCAGTAAAGCCAGCTCCCGGCTCCCGGCAGGAGGCGCAGTCTCCCGCGCCGCATCAGGATCGCCAGCAGAATGACCAGCGCGCAGAGATAGGAGAGCGACACCTCCATTCCGCGCGACGTTCCGCGATACAGCTCATGCGAGAAGAAGTTGATCGCGGTCTGCTGGAAAGCCAGCGCGCAGAGCGGGATCAGGAACGCCGTGATCCGCAGCAGCCTCCGGTCGTAAACCATGAAGAATGCCGCCGGGATCACGCCCGCCGCCGCAATGCTGAACAGAATGTACTTCATCGCCTCGCTCCCGTGTCAGAATCTCGTCCAGTAGAATGCCGGAGTCAGGAACAGATTGATCAGCTGCCCGGTCGGCATCAGCTTGCGGATGAAAACGTTGTACTCGGAGATGTTGTCTCTCGGGATATAGACGATATCCCCGGGTTCGAGCATGACGTTCGGCTTCTTCCCCTGCAGCACGCCGTCGAGGTCGACCCGGTAGTAGGTCGGGTCCGCGATGCCGCCGCGCATGATGACGGCATATTGCCAGTAGGTCTCCCTGAGCCCGCCGCCGTCGGCGATCAGCTCGAGCAGCCCGAGCGTTCTGTTCCAGATCCGCCGGTGCGGATTATGGACTTCCCCGAGGATCGTGACCATCGTTTCGGAGCGGACCGCGATGTAGATATAATCTCCGCGGTGCAGCTTGATGTTGTTCCAGTAGTCGCCCTTCTCGATCGCGGCGGCGAAATCGACGTCGATGATCCGGTCGCCGCGGATGAACAGCGAGTGCTTGAAATCCGCCACATCGACGACCTGCCCGTCGAACAACCGGCTGGAGGAGCCGCCGGCCTTCGCAAACAGGTCGGAGAGGCGCAGGCCGCTGCTTACGCTGTACATGCCGGGATGTTCCACGCCTCCGGCGATCGTCACGCTCTGGGAGTTGATCGACACCGGCGAAATGCCGACCACCGGATTCTTGATGTAAGTCTCCAGCGCCTGTTCGATCCTCTTCGAAGCCTCCGGCAGCGTACAGCCGCCCACCTTGACCTGGCCGACGAACATCATCCCGACATGGCCGTCCGGAGTGACCGGCGTCTGCGTCTCGAGGTCGGGGTGATTGTAGACCTTGATGTTCAGCACATCGCCGGCGTCAAGCTCATATTGCGGATACGGTTCTTCGGCCAGCTTTTTGAGCCGCTCGAAGCGGACCCGCCGCTCCTCCTCGCTCAAGGTCGCGATCTCCACGATCGAAGCGTTCGTCTCGGTCAGTTCCGGATAGTCCAGATAGTTGCCGGTTCCGCGGTCATATACCGTGCAGGAGCAGAGCCCGAGCAGGAGAGCGGCAGACAGGATACAAACATATTTCAACATATCACCTCACCTCGCACCAGCTGCCGGAGTCCATTTCCTGACTCCAGTTAAAATCACGGCCGCCACATGCCCGCAGGCGCGCTGAAGCGCCACGGTATGCCGAAGCAGCCGCCGGGATGTCGCCCCGGCCCCGAAACAAAGCAGCGAACAATCGCTGAATTCCATCATCTGCCGGAAGAAGAGATCGTTCTGCCGAAGCGGCTCTTTCCGCGAAAGCACCAGCAGATCGCAGTTCCGCAGCAGCTCCTTCGCGTCGCTGCCGAGCATTTCGAGCTCGGCGGGCGAAAGCGCCTGCAGATTTTCGACCGGCAGGAATCCCTGCTGGCCGACGCACTGCACCGCCACAAGCGCCTCGCCGCCGGAACCGTCCGCCGGAGAATCAAAGTCACGGGCCGAAACGATGTTGACCTGAAACAGCTTCATGCCGGTCATCGCGGCATTCCATTTCAGCGACTCCTGAATATCCGGAACGATCGCGCCGCCCTCCAGCGCGCCCTCGAACAGGATGTGCCTGCCGTTCAGCGCCTCGCGGAATCCGTAATAGATTTCATGCAGCACGGCCTCCTTCTCGGCCGTCGAACGGAAAAGCTCCGGCGAGGCCGGATACGAACCGACCGGAACCAGGCCGTTGCAGGCCGCCAGCTCCTCAAGGCTTTCCACCCTGCCGAACAGAATCTGCTGCGCCAGCAGCAGCAGCACGGAGAAGCCGGTCACGAAAAACGCAAGAAACAGAATCAACGCGACGACCTTTTTGCCGAACGCGGACTCCGCGTCGGCGGTACCGACCTTCTCCACCTGCTGAATGTCGCTCGGAGTCGAGGCGATCAGCAGCTGCAGATCGCTGATCGACTCCTCCACCGTGCGCAGAATCGCAATGAACGATTCGCGGCGGGTTTCGAGCTCGCTGTATTTCGGCAGCAGCCCGGTCAGCTCCAGAACCGCGCTGCGGTTCCGCGCGATCTCCGTTTCGAATGCGTGTTTATTCTGCTTCAGAAATTCGAGTTTCCCGGTCGCGTCGGCCAATTGGAGCTGCAGGGACTCCGCCATCCGCAAAGCGTCCGGGTCGTAATTTTCGATCTTCTTCTCCTTCAGGTACGCCCGGTAGGCGGCGAGCGCATCGTCATACTCCGAAACGGCGGCGAGCAGCCGCGGATTCTTCTCCGTATACAATTGCCGCAGGCGGGTTATTTCATGTTTCAGCCGCTCCTGTTCGTCCTGGAACGCCTTCAACTGCGCGGCGTGCTTCAGTGCGGTCGCGTCGATATGCGAAAGCTGCTCCTGAAACTTCCTGCTCTTCGCCTCCTCGTTCGCAATCTGCACATTGATCTCCGAAAGCGACGCCAGAGAGGTCGACATGACCCCGCGCAGCCGTTCGAGCTCCTGCGCCGGCGTCATCGAATTCAGGAGCCTGACCAGTTCGCGCTGCTCCTTCTCGCAGCCGGCCACCGACTCCTCGAGCTCCCGCTTGCGCCCCTCCAGCGTTTTAAGCCGATTCCGCAGATCGTCGGTGCGGAAGGAGACGTATTCGTCGATGCACACCTCCGCCACGGTGTTTGCAAACAGGGTCGCCGCCTCCGGCTGCGCATCCTTCACCGTGATCCGGATCAGGTTCGGGCGCCCCTTCTCCTGGTTGATTTCAAGCCGGCTCTTCAGGGTCGCACGATCCATGCCGCCGAGGTTCAGCCGGTCCGCCACCTGGCGGCGCATGGCGAGGCGGGAGAACAGCTCCAGCGTCTGTTTCGCATCCATCGCTCCGTAACGCTTCGTCTGCTTCGGGTAGAAGAAAAGCCCGGTCCTCGCCTCGTAACGCACTCGCGAATTCATGAAGCGAAACTGAAAAAACGCCGCCAGGCCGATCAGGGTAACCAGAAAAATCAGCACGATCATGCGCCAGCGCTTGAGCAGCACCGAAAAGCACAGCTTCCGGTACAGCTCAAACTGCCGCATCCGTTCCTGCTCTTCCGCCAGCAGGTCGTATTCTTCGTCACGATTCATAAGACAACTCTCTTCCGCTTAACTGATTACCCGCCACAACCGATATAAAAGCGCACGCTCTTCCGGCACTCCGGGCCCATTCCGGTCCGGCTCCGCCGCCGCCAGCAGCCGGTAAATCCGGCGCAGCATCCTGAGTTCCGGCGCATCGAGCCAGTCGCATACGGAACCGGGCGAATGCGTTTTCGCCACCCATCTCAACAAATTCCGGATTCCTTTCCGGCCATGCAGGGCGCAACCGGCATGCAGTTGCCGCAGAACCGTTTCCGTTTCCGCATCCGCGGCGCAGCCGGCCGCGCCGGCCACGCTTTCGCACCAGAAACCGCGTGCCCGTTCCCAGGCCGCCCGCCAGTCGTCCGGCGGGCAGACGTGCGGTGTGCGCCTGAATTCGAGCGCCGCGGCATATTCCTGCACCCGCTCCGGCGCCAGCCCCCGCTCCGCGGCCAGCGCCCCGAACGCCTCGAGCCGTTCCCGCGCCCGCCAGCGGTAACGGTGCGCACAGATCAGCTGCGCTTCCGCCCCGCCGAGAACGGCCTTGTTCAGATTGCGCAGAACAAAGCCGGCGTCCTCCGCTCCGTCACGGACCCGTTCGGCCGCCATCAGGAGCCCCATGCCGCGATTCAGCAGAAGCCGCGCGCCTTCGAGCGGCGGCAGCTCCGATTCCCGCAGCGCCGGCAGCGCGGCCAGCACATCGGCCTCCCCGCAGACCTGCCAGTATCCGTGCTTCAGCTCCTGAAACATCAGAGTATGGGAGACCCGCCCGAGGTCGCCGGTATTCTTGACCGGCCCGAAATCGACGTCGATCCCGAGCGCCCGCGTCCAGCGCCGCGCGACCGGCTCGACCGCCCGGTCGATTTCGCGTTTCCGGCGGCGGCCCGCCCCGGAGGAGAACACGAAAAAATCCAGGTCGTTGAACAGCCGCGGCACACCGTCCGGCCCGGCGCAGACGCCGCCCTCGCCGCGACCGTACCCGCCGCCGAGGCAGACGCCGGCCAGCTCGGGGATGCCGAGCGCCAGCACATCGGCGCCGATCGCCGGAACCACGCGCTCGAGCAGAGCCTCCACCTCCGGCTCCCGGTTCGCCGTGCAGCAGATGTGTGTTCTATAACATGTCATCCGAAAGAAACATCCTGTTCACGAACGCCTTGGCCGCCGTCCTGACGATCAGCAGCGGATTGCGGTGATGATAATAGTAACGGTCGTCCAATTTCTGCTGCAGCGCGTCGCGCCGCATCGAAAAGCTGTCGGAGAAACAGAATACGAAATCCTCGTTGCGCCCGGAGCGCCGGATCAGGCTGCCGCGGTGCCGCACCACCAGCCAGAGCTTCGGATAAAGGTCGAAGGAGCACTTGACGAACCAGCGCGTCCTCCGCAGCAAAAACCGTACCGGCAGCGTCGCGGCATACGGAATCAGGAACAGCACGGCCAGGAACAGCGAAAACAGATATTCGAAAGCGCCGGTCCAGTCGATTTTCCCCCAGCCGCCGTCGAGCCCGGACGATATCCCGGCCTCCTCCAGATCGACGGAGGCCTCGCTGACCGGGTCGATGATCCGCCCGGAGACGACGATCTTGTCGGAGAATTCCATGTTCTTGCCGATGTAGGTATGGTCGAACACGACGCAGCGCCGCAGCACATTTCCGCTGTCGATGATGACGTCGTGCCCGATCACGACTCCTCCTTCGAGGCGGCAGTCGCGCTCGAGACAGATGTTGTCGCCCAGCACCACCGGCGGTTTGATTTCGCAGCCGGGCATGATGACGACGTTCATGCCGGTGTGGACCCCGTTCTCGGCCCGGTACCCGGGCAGCACCTGGTTCCGCGGCGTGTTCAGGAGCTGGAAATTCAGCTCGAAATACTGATTCAATGTGCGCATGCTGCGCAGCGGAGCCGGACAGCGGAACAGCCGCCCCTCCCGGAACAGATAAACGCCGTCGCGCCGCTTTTCGCCGGGCTGAATTTCCTCCAGATTGCCGAACAGCGCCTCCCGGCTCTCGAATTCGGGCAGGACCGGTCCCATGACGAGCAGGACTTCGCCTTCCCCGGCGAAACCGCGGTGCTCGTCCAGCAGCTGCGGAATGTCGCGCCGGATGCCGGAGCCGAGATAGTGCAGCACGAGAGACCAGCGGTCTCCGCGCCCGAGCTTCCGCTTCAGCGCCGAATCGTAGTTGTAGTCGAGCAGCGTGATCTCATCGACGCCGAGAATCGAAACGGAATCGATCTGATACTCCGCGAACTCCTTGCCGGCGACCGGCAGCGAACAGATGCTGCGGTCCGGGAAGAACTCCTCGCACCACCTCAGCGTATGGTTGTACGGGTTGATGATCGCCTTCATGATCAATACGCCCCCCGCCCGGTCAAAATCGCCGGAACCGTTTTGACCAGAATCCGGCAGTCCTGCCAGAAACCGCGCGAAGCGATATACTCCTTGTCAAGCTGGACCTGCTTCGAAAACGGAATGTCGCTGCGGCCCGAGATCTGCCAGATGCAGGTGAGCCCCGGAACCACGTTCAGCCGTTTGCGGTCCTCGAGCGTGTAAAGCCGGACCTCGTCGGGCAGCGGCGGCCGCGGCCCGACCAGGCTCATGTCGCCGATCAGCACGTTGAACAGCTGCGGCAGCTCGTCGATGCTGAACTTGCGCAGATACCGGCCGATCCGGGTCACCCGCGGATCGCGCTTCATCTTGAAGATCACTCCGTCGGCCGACTGATTTTCGGCCATGAGCCGCTGCTTGATCCGGTCCGCGTCGATCCGCATCGTGCGGAACTTGTAGAACCGGAAATGGCGTCCGAACCGGCCGACCCGCACCTGCCGGTAAATGACCGGTCCGGACGAGTCGAGCTTGACCCAGACCGCGACGGCCAGCAGGAACGGCGACAGCGCCGCAAGCGCCGCAAGCGACAGCACAATGTCGAAAAAGCGCTTGAGGCGGTAAGACGTCCCGACCGTGAAATACCAGACATGCATATGGAAAGTCCGCTTCATGCGGTCCCGGCGCCGCCGGGCGAGCTCTCCGGATATGCGGGTCAATTCCCGATCCAGGCTTGTCTTGGAATGACTGATCAAAATATCACTCCAATTCCGCCGCAAGACGGATCAGTTCCGCGATCCGCGCATTGCACGCCGCGATGTCCGACTCCTTCGCCCCGTTCTCGATACCGAGCGAGCATTCGTGCGCCGCGGGGTGGCCGATGTTGAGCGCACACCCTTTCAGCGCATGCCCGAGGCGGCGGAGCCGTTCGAAGTCGGCCGCAGCGGCGGCCTCTTTCATCTGCGCGATCGAATCGGTCACGGTCCGCTTGTATTCCGCAATCAGTTCATCCTGGAGCTCGGCGTCGTCGATGCCCAGCGTCCCGGCCAGGTGCGCTCTGAATTGTTCGTTCATCTGTCTCTCTCCTCTCTGCCTTCGGCGTTTTCGTATTTGACGGTGAAAATCGTTTCGTTGAGGCCGCAGAGATGCCTGCGGCTGATCTGCGGCGAAAGCTTGCGGATCAGCGGAATCCCGCGGCCGCTCTCGGCCTTCTTCCGGCTCAGCTCCGCCAGAAGCTGGTCGACCTCCTCGGTGGAATCCTCATCGCCGTTCTCCCAGAACCTGCCCCGGTCGAGCACGGTGACGTTGACGCCCTCCTCGACCCCCCTGATCAGCACGGCGATCACGTCGGTCGCTTTCTTGTAGTTGCCGAGCCCGTGCTTGAAGATGTTGACCAGAAACTCGCTGAGCTGAATCTCGACCCTGCCCGCCAGTTCTTCGGAGTGCAACTGTTTCTCGATGAATTCCGCCGCCTCCTGCGTGGCCCGGTCGATCGAAGCCATGTCGGGCGGAATCTGGCGCAGGAAGATCGTTCTGCCGACCTCCGAACTGAGCTTCTTCAGCGCGAAGAGCGAATAGTCGTCCATCGGCGTGTCGTAGCCGATCTGCTCGAGCGCCCCGGAAAGACGGAACGGAATCTCCACGACATAGTTGTCCTTCACCGCCGCCGAAGCGAGCTGCTGGAAGGTCTTGACATCGACGCCCGCCTGGTCGTTCGGATGCGTTCCGATATCCCACAATCCGTCGGAATGGGCGAGGAACACGGTGTCGTCGGCGAATTCCAGCTCCACATTGTTCGACTCGAGATAGTCCGCCTCGCGCAGCATACCGACCGGCAGACTGCCGCGCTTGCGCGGATTCGGGTCGAACCATTCGCCGTTTCCGGCGTGGAAGCAGAGCAGATCGGGGTGGCCGGCATTGTGGTAGATCAGCCGGTTGTCCCGGAAATTCCAGATACCGATCAGGCAGGTCATGTAACTGCACATGTTGAGCTTCTCGCAGAAAAAATCGTTCAACTGCCGCAGAATCCGGTCCGGCCGCAACTCGTCCGGCGCATGAATCGTGATCATCTGCTTCAGAATCGACTGGACCGCCGTCATGGTCAGCGCGGAATGAATGCCGTGTCCGGAAATGTCGCCGAATACGCACAGGCAGCTCTGCGGATCGATCGGAATCCACTCGAAGAGGTCGCCGCTGATCTTGAAGAGCGGCCGGTAGATGAAGCTGAACTCATAACACTCCGTGAAACGAATCCACGGCGGCAGCATGGCGGTCTGCACCTGCGCCGCCAGCTCGAGGTCGCTCTCAATCTTCTTCTCGAGCTGGGAGATCTCGTTCTGCGCCTGATACGCCCTCACGACCTGATCGAGCTTTTCAAGCAGGCTCGTGCGCGTGAAGTTCTTGTTCAGGTAATACGAATAACTGTCCTTCATGATCTGGTTGATGAGCGAGTTGTCGATGTCGTCCATGAGGGAGGTCAGGAAGATGATCGGAATCCGCTTGTTGTAGTTGCGGATCATGTCCCTGAACTTGAACCCGTCCACCGAATCCATCATGATGTCGGAGAGCACGGCGTCGAACCGCTTCTGCTTGAAAGCGTCGAGCGCCTGCTCGGCGTGGTCCGCCGTCGTCACCTGAAAGGGGCCGTTCTTGAGGCAGGCGGAAACAGTCAGCAGGATGAACTTTTCATCATCCAGAACCAGTACGTTGTATTTGCGATCACTCATACGATATCCGATAATTTGTTGGTTGTTTTATGTTTGCTGCGGAGCATCTCCGCAAAGTCAATCCGTTCGATATACATCCAGCCGACCGTCTCGATCTTCTGGAAGAAATAGAGCCGGCGCACACCGTCTTCAGTGACGAACAGCCGCCCGTTCCGCCTGTCCCGGATCGTCCGCAGCAGCTCCGGATTCGGGAACTGCCGGAACCCGTCGTCCTCCGGCGCGGTTTCGTCCTCCGGGCCGGAACCGCTGCCGATGATGACGCGGCCGCCCCCGTCAACCAGATAACGGTTCGTGACGGCGCGGGAGGCATTGACGTTCTGCAGCATCATTTCACGGAGCCGGGCCAGCGTGATATCCGCCGCCGCGACGCCGAGCACGCGGCCGTCGTCCCCCGTCACCGCCCGGGCGCAGGTGACGATGAGTTCGCCCCGGCCGGTCTTCGCGGCGGCGCCGTGGCCGACGTACGGTTCGCTCCATACCGCCTGACGGTCCGCGGCCTCTTCCGCCAGCCGGTACCACGGCCGCTGCCGCGGGTCGTAATCCTCATCGCAATCGTCGTGGTACGGGTAGCAGACATACAATCCGGATTTCAGCCCGACATAGACCCACGCAAACGGCGGCTTCGCAAAAGAGCGGATCATCTCTTTCTGCTTCTCCTCCCCGGCCGGAACCGGCGAAACTTCCGCCAGGCTCTGCGAAACGAGCCGGAAAAATCCGCGGCGGAGCGGATCGAGCTTCAGCAGCGTCCCGCGCAGTTCCACCGTCTCCGGCCGTACCGCGCGCGGCACCAGATAAACGAAAGTGTCGAGATCGATCTTCCGCCGGTAGACCGGCGAATAGGCGAAGCCGGGCGGTTCGCCTTCCGGCCGCGCCGCGCCGGAGAACCCGTAAAACGTCATTTTCTCCCCCCCGGCGGCCGGGCGTTCGAGCAGAAGCGACGTCTCCCAGGAGAGCGTATTGAGCAAATTCTCGAAGGAGTGCAGCCGGAAATCGAACTGGGTCGCCGCATGGACCCCCTTCGAATAGATCTCCGAAAACGCCGCCTCCGTCTGCCTGCGTACGGCCTCTTTCTCCATCTCCCGGTAAAGAAACAGCGAAACCAGACACATGCAGCCCAGGAGCAGCATCCCCCAGATCAGAAGCAGCGGCCGGTAATTGCGCCGGAAGCTGCGGAACAGCCGGCCGCGGATGCCGTCCGGATTGGCCGAAACCTCGTCGCACCGCAGATAGCTGCGCAGGTCCTTCATCAGCGATTTGACGTTCTGGTAACGCTCCGCCGGCAGGGGGGCGAGCGCCTTGCGGACGATCATCGTCAGATCCCGGTCCACCCGGCAGCGGAAACGGTGATCGCAGAACGCGATGCGCCCCTTCCGCGCCATTTCGACCGCCTCCGGCATCGAGCCGGACGGATAGGCCGGCTTCAGGTAGACCATCTCGAACAGAATCAGCCCGAGCGAATAGATGTCCGACCGCGAATCGTAAGCCTGGCTGTTGATGATCTCCGGCGCCGCATACTGCACCGTGCCGGAGAATTTGCCGGACGCGCTCCCGGCATCCTTCCAGGACTGGTGCTCGGCGATTCCCCAGTCCATGACGTAAGTCTCGCTGAACGAACCGATCATGATGTTCTCCGGTTTCAGGTCGCGGTGAATCACCTTCCGGTGATGGGCATACGCGACCGCTTCACAGACCCGCAGAAAGATCTCGAGCCGCTGCTGGAGCATTTTCCGTTCGCCGCGTTCGACCTGCCTGCGCGGCATCCTGCGGTACAGAGACGCGGTCTTGTCCAGATACTCCTTCAGCGTATCCCCGCGGACCAGCTTCATCGCCAGATGCAGATTGCCGGCGGAATCCGAATAAAGCCCGTGCACCGGCACGACTGCCGGATGGTCGAGCCGGCCGGTCACCCTCGCTTCGGCGACAAAGGCATTCCGGCTGCTGCTGCGCTCCTTCAATGTTCCATTCAGGGTCTTCACGGCGACGATGCGGTTGAGCTTTTTATCGACCGCCCGGCTGATGAGCCCCTGTCCGCCGTCCGCGATCTGCTCCCGAAGTTCAAAGTTTTCGTCGAAATCGGCAAACTCCTCCCTGACCGTGTTTTTCCGCAGTTCGAGCTCTTCGTCGTCCCCGATGTCCGTCCGGCCCGGCAGTTCGCCGGCATTGGCCGTTTTCGACCCGAACCTGCCGAGGAAGAAGCTGAGCCGCGAAACACGGACGGAGCGCTCCCGGACGTCACCGGACACAACGGTGCATCCGGGCATCCCGGTTCCGGTATTCCGCGTCTCGAAACAGCTCTCCCGCCGTACCATCAGATCTGCGCTCCTTCCGGCCGCTCCGGACTTTCGACGGAACGGATATGCTTCAAACACTCCTGCAGCGCCTCCAGCGTCAGCGGCTTCAGCAGAACTTCCCGGAAATGGCTGCGGACATTCCGGCCGATCTCGAGATCCGACGTCACAACTACGACCGGAACCGAAGCCGTTGCCGGATTCCGGGCCAGGAATCCGGCCAGTTCGTCCCCGCCCATCTCCGGCATCCACAAGTCCGTGAACACCGCCGCCGGAATCGCCCGGCCGACCTCGCCGATCGCCTCGCGCGCCGACGCGCAGCAGGTGTGCGGAATTTCCAGGCGGTTGAACATCGCGCTCATGACCTTCAAATTCATCGGAACATCATCCACGAGAAGAACACGGTCGTTCCTCTCCCCGCCGGGCTCCGCCGGCTCCACCGTTTCCGCCGGTGCGGACGGCACGCACGGCAGCTCCCGGAAAACGACGGTGAACGAACCGCCCCCGCCGGAGCCGCCCGTGCATTCGAGGCTGCCGCCCATCCGGCTGCAGAGCCGCTGCGAAAGCTTGTATTCGAGTCCGGCCTCCCCGGCGCCGCCGAAACGGCCGGTGACCAGGGCGCACTCCACCGCATTGCCGGCCGCGATGATCCGGATCGCCAGCTCGCCGTGACCGGAAGCGGCTTCAGCCATCGCGAATTTCGCCGAGATGACCACGCTCCCGTCCCGTACCGACCTGACCGCCCGGCCGACCAGGTTCAGCAGGACCTGCCGCAGCCGCTGCGGATCGAGCACCACCCGCGGCATGTGCTCAGGCAGAATCAGCTCAAGCTTCAGATTCCGGCCCTCGGCGGTCTGCCGGAAAATCATGAAGATCTCCGAAAGCAGCTCCCGCAGATTCATCGGAGAAGGCTGGATCTCAAGCTTGTCCGTCTCGATCTCCGTAAAGTCGAACACATTGTTGACCATGGCCAGAAGCGTGCGCCCGGCCAAGTTGACGGCCTGCAGATCCCGCAGGACCTCCTCGCGCGGAATGCCGTCCATCTGCAGCAGCTCCGAAAAGCCGATCACGGCATCGAGCGGAGCGCGCAGCTCGTGGCTGACCCCGGCGATAAAACGGCTTTTGTCGCGGTTGGCGGCCTGCGCCGACTCCATCGCCTCGCGGAGTTGCTCGCGCTGGCGGACCAGTTCGGTAATATCCTGAATGATGCCGTAAAACACCCGCGCGCCGTTCTCGCCGGTTTGCGGGGATTTCACGAGGCGCATCTCGTAGCTGCGCTTCGGAGTCTCGCCGCCGGCGCGGTAGAAGCAGTTGACCGCGTCCGCGGCGCCCGAGAAGAGCCGGGTCAGCTCGCGGCGGTATCCGTCCAGATCGGCCGGTTCGAGCCACTCCTCGGCCGGAACCGGCCCGCCGTCGCGGCAGCCCCAATGACGGCCGAAATCGCCGAGCGGCGTCATCCGGCCGGTCTCGTCGCAGCGGAAATAGACGATGCGGGCGACCTCGGTCGCATTGCGCAGAATCGCATTCTGCGCATCGAGCGTGGCACGCTTCTCGAAATCGTCCGTCACGTCCCGGAAAAAGAGAACCGCGCCGGAAATTTCGCCGTCCGCCTCGCGGATCGGAGAAGCGCTGGCCGTAACGTGATACCGTTTGCCGTCGCGGGAAAGCAGCTCCGTGTGATTGTCGAAGCGCACCTCTTCGCCACGGTCGAGCACGGCGCGCACGATCGTCTCCTCCCCCTTTTCCCCGGCCGCCGGGACGACGGCGAACACGTCATCGACCTTCCGGCCGACCGCCGTATTCTCCTCCCACCCCGTCAGCTTCCGCGCCATCGGGTTCATCCGGACAATAACGCCGTCGCAATCCGTCACGATCACGGCATCTCCGATCGAATCGAGGATCAGCCGGAAATTGTCGGCAAGCCGGGTCATGCCGGTATACGCCTTGTGCAGCTGCGTCACATCCGCCGAAATCCACATGACCGCCTCGCGCCGGAAAATCTGCCGGGGCAGACTCAGCAGCTCCAGCTGCAGATAAGTGCCGAATACGCCGTATTCGAGCCGGGCCGGCGCACCGGTGCGGAACACCTCGGCCAGCGGCCGTTCAATCTCCCGCAGAAGCTCGAGCGGCAGTTCCGGCAGCCGCTTCGGCCGCCGGGTCGAAAAGACCGGGTTCCCGGCCTGGTAGAACAGAATCCGCCCCCTGCCGTCCACCACGCCGACATGGATCGGCAAAGCGGCGAACAGCGCATTCATCTTTTTCCGGCTCCGGTCCCGCTGCACCGTGAAAAACAGATAAGCGGTCAGCGCAATCAGCACAACCGCGATACCGGCCGCACCCTCCTGATACCACGCCTTCCAGCCCGGACCGGGCCGGTTGACGAACGCGGTCTCCGGCGGCAGCTGTCCCGGCGACAGCTCCAGTTGCGGCAGGGCGTTCCAGTCCATGACCGGCTGCGCACCGCTCCGGAGAACCGGGAGTTCGCCGGCCCGCTCTCCGCCCAGAATCCGGGAAGCGAGCGCCGCCGTCTCCCGTCCGTGCGCGCCGCCCCGCAGCAGAATCCCGCCGGCGGCGCCGTCGCCGAGTCCCGTGTCGAACAGAGTGAACACCGGCCGGCCGGCCGCGGCGACGATCTTTTCCCGCATGAGCTTTTCCGGAACGGACGGCTCCGGCAGGGCGCTCCGCCAGCCGGCCAGAACCACGAAGGCCTCCTCCGGCAACTGCCGGAGCTGCCGGAGCATCTCTTCCGTCCCCATGAACGAGCCGTGCAGGAACACGATTCCGGGACCGTCGAAACTCTTCGCTTCCGCGGCGAATTCCCGATAAAGCGCCTCGCCCTGCGGCGACCCGGCCGTGACGACCGCGATCTTCTGCGTCCGGGGCAGCAGCGACAGGCCGAAACGCACATTGTCCATCAGGCTGCCGGGCAACTCCACGCCCGTCATATTCGGATATTGAACCCGCTTCGTGCGGTCGAAATTCATATAGCCGCAGAAAACGATCTGCGTCTGCCGCGGAATCTCCGCATGGCGCGACATGACCAGCTCCGTCGCCGCGTATCCCTCCGTGACGACGACATCGTACTTTCGTCTCCGCATGGCTTTCAGCAGATACTCACTGTCCTGCCGCCGCACGGCAAACTCCGGATTGCGCAGAATCCCGAGCTCTGCGACGTCGATCTCCGGCCGGGCGTTCCCGCGGCGGATGCCGTCGAGAAACCCGTCGAGCACCTCTTCCGTCCAGAGGGCGGAGCCGTCGGCGGAAGCGATGTAGAGAATCCGCTTCCGGACGGCGATCTCCTCCGCCGCCCCCGCTTCCCGAGGAAGCAGGCAGCCAAGCAGCAGGAGCAGCAGGAACACGGCCGCAGCCGGGCTCCTCTTCCTCCTTATGCCGGAATCATTTGTTCTGCAGAACGCCATGAATCACTTTCCTCAGCACATCCGGGGTTATGGGTTTCAGCAGGACGCCGTTGAAAACGCCCGGCAGGTCGGCGGCGATCTGCGTATCCGCCGTCACGGCGATGACCGGAACCGGCCGGGCGGAAGCCGCGATCCGTTCGGCAAGCTCCGTCCCGTTCATTTCCGGCATCCACAAATCAGTCAGGACGGCGGCAAACGGGCCGCCCGCCCCGAACACGCGCAACGCCTCGGCGCCGGACGAGGCACAGACGCACTCGAGCCCCAGCTTGCCGACCATGGCCTGCAGGACGCGCAGATTCATCGGAACGTCGTCGACCAGCAGGAGGCGGAGCGGCCCGAGCGGAAGCTCCGCCGTCTCCTCCGGTTCGGCTGCATGTTTCTTCACGGCCTCCGCATAGGCGACCTCCGGCAGTTCGAGAATGAAATTGCTGCCCTTGTCCGGCTCGCTTTCCACGCGCAGCGCTCCGCCCATTCCGACCGCGAGCCGCTGCGAAATGGTCAGTCCGAGCCCGGTGCCGTTGAACACCCGGCTGTCGCGCGCGGCATCCTGCTGAACGAACGGCAGGAAAATCCGCTCCTGCGCCTCCGCCCTGATACCGATGCCGGTATCGGCCACGCTGATCGAAAAATGCCCCTTTCCGGCATCCCGCCGGGTGAAGGCCACCGTCAGAAGGATGCCGCCGCGGGCCGTGAACTTGACGGCGTTGCCGACCAGATTCAGCAGAATCTGGCGAAGCCGCTGGCTGTCGACCTCCAGCACCGGCAGATCCGGCGGGACCACGAGCCGCAGGCTGAGCCCCTTCTCCTGGACCTTGTACTGAAATACCGTCATGATCTCGCGCAGCAGCGGTTCGATCTCGGTCGGCTGCGAAACGATGACCATCTGCTCCGCCTCGATCTTCGAAAGGTCCAGAACGTCGTTGATCAGGTTCAGGAGCGCGTTTCCGGCCAGGTTGATCGACTGCGTATACTCATCCCGCTCCGCCGACGGCAGATTCACCGCCTTCAGAAGCTCGGAAAATCCGATCACGGCATTGAGCGGCGTGCGCAGCTCATGGCTCATCGTGGCCAGAAACGCGCTTTTGGCCTTGTCGGCGGCCTGCGCCGCCCGCATGGCGACTTCGAGCTGGCGGCGGCTTTCGTTGACCTCGCTCATATCGATCATATTTTCGAGCACGTGCAGAATCTTTCCGTAACGGTCGCGGATCGGCGCGGCACTGACCAGACACTCGTGCCCGTTGATCCTGATCTCGTGCGAAAACGGTTCTCCGGTGGAAATCACGTTCCTGACCGGACAGAACTCCGGCACCTCCGCCAGTCCGCACAGATGACGGTTGCACGGCCGGCCGGACAGCTCTTCGGCCGAAACCCCGGCCAGCGCCGCCGCGGCCGGGTTGCAGCGGATCAGCGCGCCATTCTCGTCGAACAGGCAGATCGGCACCTGAATCGAGCCGATGATCATCCGGTTCTGGCGGTCCAGCGCATCGAACGACTCGCGCTGGATCTGATGCTCGCGCGAAATGGCGATCAGTTTCGCGGCGGACCGCATGATATTCTGGTCCAGTTCGGAGATCTCCCGGCACTCCCGGATAAAGCCGACCCCGAGAATGCCGCACAGCTCGCGGTCCACCCAGATCGGGGCGCAAATCAGCGTCCGGCAGCCGGGTTCGCGCAGAATTTCCGCATACTCCGAATGGTGGATGTCCGGAATCATCAGCAGCTCGTTGTCGCGGAATCTGCCGTACCATTTCGGGAACTGGGCGTAAAAACGGCAGTCTCGGATATTCTTCAGCGAAGTCACACCGTCGTTCAACCACTCATGGCAGAAACGGAATTCCGCACCGTCGCGCTCGAACACCCCGAAATAAGCCCGGTCGCTGTCGAGCTGCGTGGCGATGATCCGCAGAATCTCCTCGACGTTCCGGTCGAAATCCTCCTCCAGCACGATCTGGGAGAGCCCGGCATTCACGATCCGCTCGTTCTCGACGTAATTGTTCAGCGACTTGATCAGCTCCTGACGTTCCGCCGCCATGGCGATGTCGGCGGAAATATCGAGCAGGACGCCGATAAACAGCTTCCGGTCGTTCCGGTCGCGCGTCACCACCAGCCGGTAGCTGCGCCGGTCGCCGGCCGCGTCCGAACGGCAGACCATCTCAAGCGTGTCGTGCTCCCCGGAGACAATCCCGGTCCGCAGCTGCGAAAACTCCCCGCGGTCCTCCGGAATCAGCCAGTCCTCAAAACGGAACGACCGGCTGTGTTCCACCGGCAGCCCGGTCCCGGTACTGCCGCCGATGATCCTGGCATCGCCTTCCGCATTGCCGGTGAAATAAGTGATCTTCGCAACCGCCGCCGCGTTGTTGAGCAGCAGATTCTGCATCGACAGCCGGCGGGCCTGCTCCTGCTGCTCCGACACATCCAGCGCGGTCTCCAGCACATGGATCATATCGCCGGCGCGGTCGAACACCGGCTGGGTGTAGACGATATACTCGCGGCCGTGCCCGGCGAATTCGACCCTTGCGCTCCGGCGGGTCTTTACGGTCTCCCTCATCGGGCACCACTCCGGCGGAGAATCGCTGTTGCAGAGCACATGATAGCACTTGGAGCCTACCAGCTCGCTCTCGCGCAGCCCGGTGGATTCGCAGGTGTTCCGATTCACGCTCAGGATGTTGAAATCCGGATCGAACAGAATCACCGGGGTCGGGATATTGTCGATCATCTGGCGGTGAATCGCCGCGCTGTCCTCGATCTCCCGCAGGCGGCGTTCGCGCTCATACGCGAGCAGAAAGAGGCTGCACGCATTGCCGACGCTGCCGGACTCCTCCGCCGTGAAGCAGTGAGCGGAGCTGACGAAATCGATGCCGGCAAAGCCGATCAGACGCCCTTCACGCCAGATTCCCGCTATCAGGAGCGACCGGATTCCATACGACACGGCTTTGTCCGCCAGCGCCTCGAGCCCGGGCGGCGGGCAGAGCGCATCCTGAATCACAACCTCTTCATGCGCGTTCAATATATCGCAAAAAGAGCCGAGTTCCCGCGGATCAAGCCTGTCAAGCCGCCCCTTCAGGGAAAGCGCCTCCGTGCGGCTCCACTCGTGCGAATTCAGAAACGTGCCGCTCGGTTCATCGTAAAGAAAAATAAAACAGCGCGCCGCCTCCGACCTGCCGCAGAGCTCCTGCAGGAACGAAGTCACCACGGTGTCGAAATCCCCGCTGCCGGAGACGAAGCCGAGGCAGCGGTTCATGCTCTGCTCATCGCGGACGTGCCCGTTCAGCTTCTCGATATTCTTCTCGAGTTCAAGCTCAAGCTCGTGCTCATGCGTGACATCGATGCCGATGTCGACGATCAGCCGCGCGCCGTCCGCCCGGACCAGCAGCTGCTTGAAAATCTTCAGGTAACAGACGCTCTGCCCGTCCCGGAAAACGCTGACTCCGCAGAATTCCCTGCCTGTCCGCGCAATTTCCTCATCCTGCCTGCGGTAACGCGCGGCCTCGTCCGGCGGAAACAGCTCCGCATCGGTCATGCCGAGACTCGCTTCGGAATGCCAGCCGAGAAGCGGATGATGCTTCCGGTTGACCTGCACGTAGCGGAAATCGTCATCGGCATCCTTCACGAAAACATAGCCGGGCAGATTGTCGAGAATATTCCGGAACATGAAGTTCGTATTCTCGACTTCCGCCCTGCCGGCCTTGATGTCGGTCACATCGCGGATGATGCCGGTGCAGCCGCCGTCCCGGTCCGCCGCGCGCCGGACCCGCATCTCAAAATATCTGCGGCTGCCGGAACGGTCGGAGCGGTATTCGAGAAGAATTTCCTTTCTTTTTCCGCCGAGCAGCTCCGCCCATCCGGCCAGGAACGGAGCGACATCTTCGGGAATGAGCCACTCTTCGACCGGAACCGGAGAACCGTCCCGGAACGGCCAGAACCCCTCGGCGCCCGACGCTTCGAACGCACGGCCGCCGGAGTCGCAGCGGAACGGCACAATGCCGACCGCATCGCAGGTATCCTGCAGAATCCGGCTCCTGCTCTGCCCGCCCTCGGAGAAAACGGCCGGCGGATATTTCCGCCCGGCGGAAACGCGCATTGCGAAAACGACCGCAACTCCGCCGGCGACGGCGCCGGCACAGGCGGCAAACACGATTCCCGGCCATCCGGCCGCGGGAACGAATCCGGTCAGACAGCCGCCTAGCAGCGCCGACGCCGATAAAGCCATTTCGCCTGTCATCTGCTCATCTCCCGTCCGGTCAGAATGTGTTCGAACATTTTATGCAACGACTCCCGGGTGATCGGCTTGAGCAGAATATCGCGGAATACCCCGGTCTTCCCGGCCAGCACCTGCGTATCGGCGGTAACGGCGACGACCGGAATGCTCCTCCAGTCGGCGGACTCCGCAATCCGCCGCGCCAACTCAAACCCGTTCATGCCGGGCATCCACAAATCAGTCAGCACCGCATCGAACCGCGGCGTGTCGCGCAGCAACCGCAGCGCCTCCTCGCCGGAGCCGGCGCAGGCCGCGGAGATGTCCAGTTTCTTCAGCATGGCTTCGAGAACCTTCAGGTTCAGGGCAACGTCGTCCACCAGCAGTACGCGGCGGCAGGCCGTCGCCGCAGGCAGCGGTGCCGGCGCAGCGGAAGGCGGTTCCGCCGTGTCCGCCGCCGGCAGCTCATATTTCAGATTGTCGATCCGCACCGTGAAGGTGGTGCCGGAGCCGGGAACGCTGGCCAGCTCGATCCGGCCGCCCATTTTGTCCACCAGCCGCCGCGAAATCGCCAGCCCGAGCCCGGACCCCTCGTAAATCCGGGCGCCGCGGGTCGTATCGTCCTGCACGAAGGGGTCGAACACCTTGCCGATATTTTCCGGGGAGATGCCGATCCCGGTATCGGCCACCCGGATCAGCAGGGTGCCGGTTCCGGCTGCCCCGTCCGGAACGAATTCGGCATGGACCGACACGCCTCCCGCCGGCGTGAACTTGATCGCATTTCCGACCAGGTTCAAAATCACCTGGCGCAGTCTCTGCCGGTCGAGGCTGAGCAGGAATCTCACGTGTGAACAGTCGACCTTTAAAAAGAGATCCTTCTCCTGCGCCTTCAGGCGGAAAACCGACGTCGTTTCGGCGACCAGCGAGGCGACGTCGGTCCGCGCCTCCAGCATGTTCATCTGTTCCGCCTCGAGCTTCGAAAGGTCCAGGACGTCGTTGATCAGGTTCAGAAGCGCGGTTCCGGCGAAATTGATCGAACGCAGGTACTCCCTCTGCTCCGCGGGCTCGACACTGCCGGTCTGGAGAAGCTCGGAAAACCCGATCACGGCATTGAGCGGCGTACGCAGCTCGTGGCTGACCGTGGCGAGGAAAAAACTCTTCGCCCGGTTCGCGGCCTGCGCCTGCTCCATGGCGGCCTGGAGTTCCTGCTTCTGCAAAACCAGATCCGTGATGTCCACTTCGGACTTCAGGACATAAATCATCTTCCCGTGCCGGTCGAAAATCGGCTGCGAGGTCACGTCGAAGCGGCGGTGATTGTATTCGGCCTCGACATGGTGCATGCGGCCGTCCCTCAGCGTCTCCCGCATCGGGCACCACGGCGGCGGCTCCGGGTTCCGGCAGATCACATCGTGGCACTTCCGGCCGACGAGCTGCTCCGGCGACAGCTCCGTCAGATCCTGGATGCTCGGATTCGCAGTCACAATCGTGCAGTCGAGATTCAGAATCACGATCGGGATGGCGATGTTGTCGACGATCTGCCGCTGCAGCGACACGCTGTCGGCGATCCGCTCGAGCTGCTGGAAGCGCTCGCGCGTGAGCAGAAAAAGGTTGACGATGCTGCGGACGGTATGGATGTCGCAGTCCGAAAAATCTTTCCGGCTCCGGACGAAATCGAGCCCGACGAAGCCCCACAGCTTATTGTCGATCCAGATCCCGCTGACCAGCAGAGAGCGGATCTGCTGCCGCTTCAGGAAGGCCGCCTCGGATTCAAGTCCGGCAGGCGGATGATCCAGGTCGGAGATGACGATCTCCTCCCGGTTCTGCAGCAGCCGTGTCCACCCCGGCGTGTCGGTCATATCGCTGTGCTGCAGATTGGCGATCTGCGGCTCGATTCCGTCGCGGACCCACTCGTAGATGTTGTCGGAATATTCATACGAACCGTCCGCATACCGGAACACGTAACAGCGGTCGGCGCCGCTCTGTTCCCCGATGATGTCGAGCATGCTCTGCACCGCCGCGTCAAAATCGTTCTCCAGCGTGATCTTCGCCAGCGAGCGGTTGATGATCCGTTCGCAGTTGATGTAATTGTTCAGCGTATCGATCGTGCGCGTCTGCTCCTGCTCGAGCTCATACTGGCGCGAAACGTCGATCCCCATGCCGATCAGCAGCCGGGTTCCGTCGGAGCGGACGATCGCATTCTTGATGGTGCGGACGATGAATTCGCGCCCCCGGACATTGCGGAAGACCTCCTGGCAGTCGAACTGTTCTCCGGAGGCGACCAGCCGCGCATCGTCCTCCCGGAATTTCTTCGCCGCCGCACGGTCCATCGGAAAGATCTCATGATCGAAACGGCCCGGAATCTCCTTCGAATCGACGCCGAGCATTCCGGCGAAGATGCGGTTTCCCAGAATATAGCGGAAATTGTCGTCCGCGTTCTTGACGAAGACATATCCGGGCAGGTTGTCCATGATCGTCTCAAGCAGTTTCAGGTTGTCGCGGTAGCGCATCTCGTTCTCCCGCGCATGGGTGATGTCCTGAATCACGCCGCAGAATTCGCGGCGGCTGTTGAGCGGATTGACGGACTCCTCCGCCAGCATTTCAAAATAACGGCGTCTTTTACCCGTTCCGGCGGAGTAAACCAATTGCAGCTCAGATGATTCGCCGGATTTGAGTTTCCTCCACGCCTCGAGGAATTCGGGCAGCTCCCCGGGCGAAATCCACTCTCCGGGCGAAAGCGGACGGCCGTCGCGGAACGGCCAGAACTGTTCCGGGTCCCCGGAAGCCTCCAGCACTCCGTTCTCCCCGTGCCGGAAATAGAGGATCTTCGCAATCTTCGCCACGCTCTTCAGAATCACGGAATTGGCCCGGAGCCGGTCCAGCGTGCGGTAATCTTCGGTGACGTCGCGGAACACGAGCACGCCGCCGGCGATGCTGCCGTCCTCCGGGTTCCGGATCGGCGCCGCGCTGTCGGCGATGTTCCGCCGCTCCCCGGTCCGGGAAATGAGGTCGGTATGATTGGCCAGCTGCACGATGGCGCCGGTTTCCAGCGCCTTCCGCAGCGGCGACTCCACCGGAGCGCCGTCGGACGAGCCTGCAATGCGGAACACTTCGTCCAGCTTCCGGCCGACGGCGTCCCGGTCCGTAAACCCGGTCAGCCCGGCAGCCACCGGGTTGATCAGCGTGATCCGCTCCTCATTGTCGGTGGCGATGACGCCGTCGCCGATCGATTCGAGCGTAAGCCGGAACCGCTCCGCCAGCTGTTCCACGGCCAGACGGCTGTTGTGCAGTTCGGTCACATCGCCGGAGATCACCATGACAACCCGGGTGCGGAACGGATTGCTCTCCGGCATCGGGATGAATTCGGCATGACGGCAGCGGTCCGAAAGCTGGTAATCGATCTCGATCTTCCTGCCGCCGCGGAACGCCTCATCCACAGCGGAAACGAAAATTTTCCGGACCTGCTCCGGCAGTTCGCCGATTTTCCGGAACCGGGTCGGCATCGACGGCTCGCGGCTGTCCGGCACATGGCTGTACAGGACGTTTCCGGCCGTATCGACCACCAGAATCCGCTGCGGCAGGTTGCTGAACATCGCCTCAAGCTTGCGCTGGGTCAGCTTCCGGTAATGAAGCGCCGCGATATAGAACAGCAGGACCGCGACCAGAAGCGCCATGCCGAAAACCAGTTCCGTGCGATGGACGGAAATAAAGTCCGGAGGTTCATTCACAAATCCGGTCCCGGCCGGCAGCGCTGCGGGGTCCAGCCCGCTCTCCCGCAGCGCGGCATAATCGAACAGCGCCTTGTCGCCGCCCCTCAGTACCGGGATGCTCCCGGCCGGAACTCCGTTCAGGATCCGGACGGCGAGGTCGCCGGCCTGACCGCCCTGCTCCAGCCCGCAGACCACGATGCCGCCTGCGGCGCCGTGTCCGATATAGCTGTCGAACTTGCCGAAGACCACTCCCGGAAAAATCCGGCGGATACGCGGCAGAATCGTGTAACCGTTCTCCGGGAACTCCTCCTTCGCGGAACTCCAGGAGTGGAACAGCATCAGCGACTCTTTCGGCCACGTCGCCAGCTCCCGGAGCATCTCCTCCGTGGACAGGCTGTCGCCCCGCAGCACGCGAATCCGCGCCTGCACATCCGGGGGGAAGCTCTGCTTCACAAAATCCATCGGCAGATTGTCCCCGTCCGCCGAAGCGCCCACGACAATGACGACCGGCACACCCGCCGGCAGCAGACGGAGGCCGTAGCGGAGATTGTCGAGCAGATTCCGCTTCGTCTCCACGCCGGTCATGTTGAATTTCTTCTGCAGCTCCGGCGTCAGTTCCCCGTGATAGGAGGAGGCCAGGAGCGGCGTCCCGGGCGGCAGCGTGAGAATTCCGTCGAAAAACAGATTCGCCGCAGCGTTGTTGGTCGTCACCACCAGGTCATAGCGGGTCGCCGCGAGCTTGCGCCGCAGCGCTTCGACATCGGCTCCGGCCGGCGCGATGCCCGGCTGATAGCGGACCCCGAGCTCGTACTTCTCGTAATTGACCCTCAGCCGGGTCCGGTTCAGGCTCGACCGGAAGCCGCGGCCGAGTTCCACCGTCCAGACATCCGCCGATGAATGGGAATCGACCATGAGGATGCGCTTCACCTCCCGGTTCGCGTCGCCGCCGCACAGCCGGCTGCCCGCGGCAAGGACCGAGAGCAGCAGGATGACGCGGAAACCGCCGCAGGCGGCAATCGGGAGGGAGAACATTTCGCGCATAAAATCATAAATCTGCAAATAAATATGCAAAAAAGAAGCTCCGGAACATGTTGCGGAGCTTCTTCTGCTGCGGTTGTTTGCTGTATTCACATAATTAAAATGCTTATCATAAATCTGCATCGGCAGATATTCCCCCGGTCGGTCCCTGCGATCGACACAATTTTTCATGTTTATTATTATATTGCATCCGGACCGTTTTGTCAAGTGTTCGAACGATCCGGACGATCATTAAAATCATAAATTTTTCCAAAACCGGGTTGACATCGGAACCGCCGCAGGCTAGATTAATGACTCAACCCTGAACCCCCAGGCATGAATGTCACGTATGAATATCCGGGAATTCGCCAAACTCTGCGACGTTTCGCCTTCCACCGTTTCACGGGCGCTCGGCCGTCCGTGGGAGAAGTCGGAGCTGAGCCGTGCCCTCTATGACCGGATCCGCGGCAAGGCGGCGGAGGTCGGCTTCCGGCCGAATTTTCATGCCAAAGCCATGCTCGGCCGCCAGTCCGGCTGCATCGGCTTCATCGCGGGCTACAAGATGTCCTTTGCGGTCGGAACCCTTCTGGAAGGAATCTCCTCGGTGCTGACGCCGCTCGGTAAAAATCTCTCCATCTACCCCTGCCGCAACCAGCGCGACCTTGAGGCGGAGGCGTTCGATACGCAGCTTTACTGCGGCGTCGACGCGATCATCTACCTGCCGTGCCTGCAGCCGTTCAACCGATACGACGCCGACCATATCCGCGGGCAGCTCGACCGGCATTCGCAGCTTCCGCCGGTCATCACGCTCTATTCCGGCAGCGAAATCGCCGCGTTCCACCAGCTCCGCTTCCGGGATTACGAGATCGGCAGCCGCGCCGCGCTGCGCCAGCTGGCTGAAGGCAGCAGCCGTTTCGGGATCATCGACACCATCATCACCACGCTCAGCAACCGGGAGACCGCACGCGGCTACCGCGAAACCCTCCTGCTCCACGGAGTCCCGGCTGAGGAGGTCTGCGAAGTGCTCCTGTACACGCCCGGCCACGAAAAAAACCTTGCGCCGCTGGCCGGAGCCGACGGACTCCTCTGCAGTTACCTCATCACCCTGCCCGGCTGCCTGCCCGCACTGTCGAAACTCTGCAAGGCGGAGGCGATCAACGTCGACGCGCTCTGCTCGACCGAAACGCAATCCCTGTTTCAGTGGCTGCTGCCGGCCGCGACCGGAGAAAACGGCAGCCGGCAGCCGTTCCGGACCCTCCAGCTGCACATCAGGGATTTATTCGACATCGGCGTACGGTCGGCCGAATTCGCCCGGAAGCTGATCGACAATCCCGGGTCCGCTCCGTATACCGAATACCTCGACGTCGTCTCGGACAGCTACGAAAACGCAATCGACGCGGATATTTTCCGCTGACCCCGGAGCAGAGAAGCCGGTCAGCAGCACGTCTGCGCGCGCAAAGGCGGCAGAGCTTCCCGTTTGAAACATGCGGATTCGGAAGTATATTTCCCGCCTTGTCCGACGATGGAGAACTGCGGCGGCATACCGGGATTTTTTACGGAGCAACAGGTGAAAATGCGTCAGGAGCTCCTGACGGCATCTGCCGCACAGCGGTGAACATTGCGGAAACATGGTGCTTTGCACGAAGCTGCCCGATAGATACCGGCCGCACACGGAACGGGAGTTCACGATCCGAACCGGAAACAACCGGCAATCTCCCTGCCGTGCAGGAAAATCAATTTTATCGTCCGCCATGCCCCCCCGGGGACGGGACATCGAATAAAAATGCAAAAAAAATCTTTTTGCTCTTGACTTTTCACATCGATTTGAATATAATATTAATAGCTTTCAAATCGATGTGAAAAGGTTATTGAGCCATGACAATCTATGATATCGCAAAAGAACTGGGCGTCTCGCCGACAACGGTGTCTCAGGCCTTGAACGGCAACACCCGCGTCGCCGCCAAAACCCGGGCGCGGGTCACCGAGTTCGCAATGCACAACGGTTTCCGGCGCAGCGAACAGGCCAGGAATTTCCGGCTGAAGCGCACCTTCAACATCGCAATCGTCGTGTATAATATCGACAATGATTTCTGGTGCGGCTTCGTGAAAGCGGTGGAGGACGCGCTCGGCGAAGAGTATAATGTACTGCTCTGCAATACGGAGGGGAATCCGGAAAAGGAGAAGAAAATCTTCCTCAACCTGATGCAGCGGAATGTGGACGGCGTCATCGTTCAGCCCGCTTCGGATGAAAAAAAACATTTCACGGACATGGTCCGGAACTCCATCCCCGTCGTTCTGCTGGAAGAGACGGAGGAGCCGGAACTCTCCTTCGTCAAAGGCAACGATCATCTGGCGGCATACCGTTCCACAAAGGTCTGCATCGAACAAGGCTACCGTAAAATCGCTTTCCTGTCGATCCCCCCCGACTGCGTCGGAGGCCGGGAATGGATTCGCGGTTTCAAACAGGCTGTCGCGGAAGAGGATTGCACCGGGGAAGTCCTTTATGTGAAGGAAACCACCTGTGAGGAAGTGGAAAAAGTATTTCTGCCGCGGGTCGGGGAGTTCCCCCTGGTGTTCTGCGACACCCATCTGATCTGCATGCTGCTGCGGGTGCTGTTTACCCACCATGTCCGGATTCCGGAAGATCTGTCCCTGATCGCCTGGAGCAACAAATATTTCCTCTCTTACATGACGCCGTCCATTTCGATCATCTCCATCCCCGTGGAGGAGATCGGCAGGCGGGCGGCCGGCATCATTCTCCGGAATCTGAACGGGGAACCGCATGTGGAGAAAACTTTTATCGATGAGACGCTGATTCTGCGGGAATCGTTTCAGCCGTCTGCCGGCTCTCCTCCGGCCGGCGTTTCCGGTCAGTAAAGCACCGGCTGATTTCATATAACAGCAATCCGTGCGGAAACTCGTTTTCCAGCCGCGGCAGGGGCGTTTTGTGTCCGGCCCCGGAAAGGAAGTGTCCATGAGAGAAGCGGCCCGTTTCACGCTGTCCGAATTATTATTGACAATAGTAATTATTATGCTGCTCTTTTCTCTGGCAGCGGCGGCAGCCGGTTCGGCTCAGGGAAGTTCAAAGGCGGCCGGCTGTGCGGACAATTGCCGCCGCATGGGAATGGCGTTCCATACATATGCAAATGATTTTGAAGGACTTCTGATCTTCATGAACTGGACGGAAAAAGACGGGGTCATCCCGTGGACAAGGGTTGTTTTCAAACGCCCGGACGATCCGCGAAGCCTCGGCTATGCGGAGTATGGAATCGGGAGCTGTCCCGATGATGAAAACAGGACAACCGATGGAATCTGGGTGGGGATGAACGGTCTTTACAACTATCGCCGCGATGCCGGTTACTGGGAAAAACAGCGGAAGACAAACAGGAACGGCCGGGATTTCCCGGGCGAACTGGTCTACCGCATGAATGACGACGACGGCTTTTGCCATATCCGGCTGTTCAGTTCCTTAAAACCCGGTCGAACCATTCTTTACGGGGACTCATACCATAAGGCGCACCGGGCCGGAGCCTGGTATTTCACCGGAGACGCGCTGCAGGAAAACGGCAATATCGGCTTTATCCGCCGGCACGCGGGGAAAGGGACCGTGCTGATGTTCGACGGCCATGCCGAAATGCGGGGACGGAAGAGTTCTCAGTTGAAAATCTCCTTTGCGGAAGACGGAACGCCGCAGGACGACCGTGAAAAGCCATAAACGAAAGAAATCAGATGAATTTATTCCGGACAATACTGCTCTTCATCCTGCCGGCCTGCCGGGTGCTCTGCGCCGCGGATGCCCCGGCGCGGGTGATTCTGGACGATTTTTCCACGATCAGCTCCTACTACTGGGATGACGGCCCCGGCTCCAATCCGGACGCGGAGCGTTACTGGTGCCCGCTCGGCAGTGCGGAGGACTCTTCCCGCGACGACGGCTGGTGCGGACGCCTTGAATTCGATTTCCTGCAGGACAACGGCGAAGGCTACGCCTATAAGAACGAGATTTACAAAACGTTTCTGGATCGGAACGCCGTCGGACTCCGGCTGTGGGTGAATCCGCAGGGATTTTCCGGCCGCATCAGTCTGGATCTGGAACGGAGCGACAGGAAAAAGGTCCGCACCGTTCCGGCTGCCGTCTCCGGCAGCGGTTGGCGGGAGATCTTCATTCCGTTCGAACCGGCGCTGGAGGGGAAGGCTCCGTTCGTCATTCACAACCTGATCTTCACGGCCGACAAGGCAGGCAAAGGCGAAATGCTGATCGACGATCTCCAGGTGGAATATTCCACGCTGCCGGAAGAGTCTGCACCGCTCGGAGCGCTGCCGGTTTACCGGCAGCTCGGCTGGCGTCCCGGAGAGCCGGCCGTGCCGGAATACCGTTTCCGCAACCGTCTCGGGAAGCCTTTCCGCGGCATCGTGAAAATGCGCGTCGGCGAGCGCGAGGTCAGCCGTGAAGTCGACCTGCCGCCTTACGGCGCAAAGGTGATTGCATTTGATTTCGGCGTATTCGACCGGAAGACCGCACTGCCGCTCGAGCTGACATGGGAAGGAAAACTGCTTCACCGGGGGTGGGTTACGGTCTTCGAGCCGAACCGCGGCCGCCTCAACCGACGCCCGATGTGGTTCTCCGTCGAGGACCAGGAGCTGAACAACGCTCCGGCCGAGAACGCGCTGCACGCTTCCTGGCTGCCGCTGCTCGGCGTCGACATGATCCGCGCCGGAGTGATGGGGAATGTCGAGATGACCAAAGGACGCTTCAAGGCGGAGGCGCTGCGTAAACTGTGGCAGCCGCATATCAGGGCCGGCGTGATGCTGCAGATCGATTACGCCGGATATTTCCCCCCCTGGGTGGCCGCCCGCCCCCAGACCTCGCCGATGGATTGCAACTGGGCGGAATTCGATCTGTTCATGGAGCATCTGGCGAAATTCTTCCATACCCTTCCCGGCGCGCGTTACTTCGAGTTCATCAACGAACCGAACTTGCACGACGTGACCACACCGGGCAGCAGGATGACCGATCACTACATGGCCGCCATCCGGCGGATGTATCCGATTTTCAAAAAACATGCGCCGGAAATTCAGGTGATGACCGGCGGCGTCTGCCCGGATGTCCCGTATTCGCAGCCCGGATTCATCGAACGGCTGATGGCGCAGCCGGAAACCTTCGACGCGGTCGCCTACCACGAACATTCGGAATATCCCCGTTATGCCGATACCTTCGGCACCATGCGGCGGCTCATGGGGGAGATCCGCAAGCCGGTGTTCAATACCGAAGCGGGCTTCCGGTCGCGTTACACGGAGCCGGATCAGTTTTACCGCCAGGCCGCCCAACTGGTCAAAAAGATCGCTTACAGCAAAGCCGCCGGGATGGAAGGATACAACTGGTTCATGGTTCAGGACTTCTGGGACAAGGGGCGGAATGCCGAACGGGACGACACCTTCGGTCTGGTTACGATCCACAATCAGCCGAAGCCCTCCTTTGCCGCTTACGCCGAACTGATCCGGCAACTGGCCAACCGCACGCCCGGAGAAGCGGCAGAGCTCGACCGGCGGCTTGACGGCTGCCGCTTCGAAGGGGAGACGGACGAAGTGTTCGTGCTTTGGCCCCGGCGGGAAAACGAGACCTTCGACTTCATGGTCCGCTCCGACGTTCCGGTTGAATACCGCGACATTTACGGCAACAGCGAAATGCTGCCGCCCCGGAACGGCATCGTCATGCTCAGTGCTTCGGAACTGCCGTTCTACCTGCGGACGCCGAAAAAGGCGCTGACGGCGATTGAACCGCTGCTCTCGTTCCGGTCTCCCGTATGCGGGATGCCCGGCGATAAGGTTCCCGCGGTTCTGCTGCTGAACAATCCGTACGGAGAGGAGCTCGCCTGGTCGCTGGCAGTGGGCGGAATTCGCCGATCCGGACGGATCGGACCGGGAGAACAGCGGGCTGTACCGGTGACGGTGGCGGTCCCCCCGCATGCGCAGTCGGGAATGCGCACCCTGACCCTGCCGCTCACGCTGCAGGGGAAGCAGGAAAAGCCGGTCTATCAGGGTGGAATTTCGCTGAACTATTTCTGCTGCGGAAAAATCGCCGGAACCAGCCGGAAGGCGCAGCCGATCATTCTTGATTCCGCATCGTCGCTGCAGGAGCTGGTGTTCGATCCCCGGCTGCCCGCCTGGCAGGGGCCGGAGGACCTTTCCGCCGAAATTGCGGTATGGTATTCCGAAGCGGGGCTTTCCTTCGATTTCAAGGTCACGGATCAGGAGCATTGCGGAAATGAGAACGGCATTTACCTCTGGCGGAACGACTGCGTCCAGATCGGCATTGCCCCGATGGAGGGAGAGATGAGGGAGTATGCATTTTCCCTCACCTCCGCCGGGCCGGAAGGCTACTGCCATATTCCTCCGCCGGGCATGGAAGCGGGGCCTTTTCAGGGCGGTTTTTCCATCGTGCGCGAGGGTAATCTGACCCGGTACCGAATCACCATTCCCGGTAATCAACTGTTTTTTCCGCTCCGGCCCGGAACGGCTTTCCGGATGGCGCTGCTGGTTTGCGACAACGATTCCGGCGTGCGTCTCCGCACCATGAATTACTTTGCCGGAATCGACGGCGAAAAGAATACCCGGCTGTACGGAGTCATGCAACTGAGTTCGGAACAATGATTTTTCCATAACGCGGCCGGCGCCGCCTGCCACCGGCCGCGCCGATCCACCCAACATGAAAGGAATAGGAATGAAACAGAGCAGCAAACGGCCGTCCGGAAGCGGGAGAAACAGCTTCGGATTTACACTCATCGAACTTCTGGTCGTGATCGCGATCATCGCGATTCTCGCAGCCATGCTCCTGCCGGCGCTGAACAAGGCGCGGGCGCGGGCGCACAAGATATCCTGCGCGACCAATTTGAAAACCATGGGCACCGGCATTGCGCTTTATGCCGACAGCTACGACAGTTATGTGCCTTACGGCCACTGGTCAAGCTCCTGGGATCACCATTCCCGCATCTGGACGCAGCTGCTCTACGGAGTGATCGGCAACGCCAAGGTCTTCCAGTGTCCGGCCGATTCAAGTCGATTGCCGTTGGAACACGAAGTTTTCTATTTTTATGATCAGAACGATCAGGAAATTTCCCGTTATAACTCCTATGGCGTGAATGGTAATATCGCCGGTTCGTTTTCCCAGCCGAACGTTGCAAGCGACAACTGGCTGACCTGGCCTGCCGTAAAAATCGTCAGCCTGAAAGCTCCCTCGCGTCAGGTATATGCCACAGACTATGCCGGTACCGGAACTACGGCAAAATTCATTTATGCCGCTCCAGAAATTCCGTTGGATTACGCCTTTGAAAGTTTGGTGAAATCCCACGGGGACAGCATCAATCTTCTTTGTACAGATGGTCATGTTTCTTCTGCCCGGCCGCGTTTGACGGATGCGAGCTGGAGCAATGAATTCCGTTGGTGGCGTGATACGACGCGCCTTGCCGGCGGAGCATACGAATAGTCGGGACAGCAGACACATCCTGATGAAACTCGTCACACTTTTCAACGTTAATTTACCTGAAGACATTCTCATGAATTTAAAATTTCTCAAACTCAAGGGGTTGCTGTTCTGCTGCCTGACGGCGGCCACCGCAACCGCGCAGCCGCCGGCCCGGGTGATGTTGGACGATTTTACGACCATCACGACCTGGCAGAACATGGGAGGCACCGAGAATCCTGAAGAAAACATCTACTGGAGCCGCTGCGGCAGCTTTCCGGACGCTTCGCGTCCCGACGGATATTGCGCAAAGCTCACCTTCGACGCCGCGGGACGGGAAGCCGAGTTCGGCATGGGCAACAACCGCGTCTTTCTCCAGAAGCTGGACGAAAATGCGGAAGGCATTCGCCTGCAAGTCAATCCATGCGGTTTCAACACCCGCTTTACGGCTGATCTCAAGTTGAGCGACGGACAGTTGATCCGTACTGCTTATGTACCCGCCTCCGGCGACGGCTGGCGCGAAATCTTCATCCCCTTTCCGAAAGAGAAGATCGCCGGACGCCATCCCTTCTCCGTTTACCGGCTGGTGGTGTGGTTCTCCGGCCCGGCCAGAGGGGAGATCTTCTTCGACGATGTCGAGGTGGATTTCAAAAAACTGCCGGAAGATCTCGCTCCGCTCACCGCCGAACCGGTTTACCGCAAGCTCGGCTGGCGCCCCGGCGAACAGGTGACGCCGGAATATCTGTTCCGCAACCGACTTTCCACGCCGTTCTCCGGCGAAATCACGGTAAAGGGAGCCGGGAAGGAATTCACCCGGAAGATCGAACTTCCTCCCTACGGGCTCTGCTATCAGCAATTCGATTTCGGCAGTTTCGACACGCAGGAGCCCCATCCGGTCGCCGTCGCGTTCGGCGGCGAGCCGCTGCATCTCGGCTGGATCTCGGTTTTCGAACCGAACAGCGGCCCGGTCAACAAGCGGCCGATGTGGTTTTCCGTCGAGGACCAGGAGCTGAACAACTGTTACGAAGAGGGAGTGCTGCACGCCTCCTGGCTGCCGCAGCTCGGCGTCGACATGATCCGCGCCGGCCTGATGGGCAACGCCCAGATGGCCAAAGGCAAATTGCGCGCCGAAGCGCTGCGCAAACTCTGGACGCCTCCGATCGAGGCCGGCGTCAAACTGCTGATCGATTATGCCGGGTATATGCCGCCGTGGGTGATCAGGCCGAACCCGACTTCGCCGCTCGACTGCCGCTGGGAGGAATTCGACGCGCTGATGACCGAATTCGCCAAATTCTTCGGCGCCATGCCGGAAGCGCGGTATTTCGAGTTCATCAATGAACCGAATCTCAACCACTCCCGGACGATGACGGATGATTATCTGACCGCCCTGAGCCGCCTGTATCCGATCTTCAAAAAACATGCTCCGCATGTAAAGATCACCACCGGCGGCTTCTGCCCGGCGATCCCCGGCTCGCAGCCGCAGTTCATCGAGCGCCTGCTGGCCCGCCCGGAGATCTTCGACGTCATCGCCTACCATGAGCACGGCAATTACCCGCACTACCGCTTCACGTTCGACATCGTGAAGAAAATCGCGGGCCCCGGCCACAAGCCGATCATCAATACGGAGGCCGCCACCCGTTCCTTCATGGCCGCCCCCCGGGAATTCTACGCCCAGGCCGACCAGCTGGTCAGGAAGATCACCTACAGCAAGGCGGTCGGCATGGAATATTACAACTGGTTCATGATGCAGGATTACTGGGACAAAGGCATCGGCGCCGACGACACCTTCAGCCTGGTGACGGTCTACAACCAGCCGAAACCCTCCTTCCTGGCTTACGCGGAACTGATCCGGCAGCTCTCCAACCGTGATTTCAGCGGCATGGCGGAGCTCGATCCGCTGCTGGAAGCCTTCCGCTTCACCGGAGAAACAGACGAAGTGACCGTCGTATGGGAAAAACGCCGGGCGGATGGGCTGAAATTCGTCCTCCGTTCCGACGTTCCGGTCCTCCGCACCGACATTTACGGCAACACCCGGACACTGAAGCCGCAGAACGGCCTGGTCACAGTGGAAAGCGCAAGTCTGCCCTTCTACCTGAAAGCACCGAAGGGAAAACTCCAGGCACAGCCCCGGCTCCTTTCCTTCCGGGACGGTTTGGCGGCGGTGCCGGGAGAACGTGTAAAGACGGTTGTGACCCTCGTCAATCCCCTGCCCCAGGCGCTGCGCTACCGGCTGAAGCTCGGCGGACGCTCTTTTTCGGGTGAGCTCAAGCGGGGAGAAAGCAGAGAAATTCCGGTGAATGTCACGATCCCGGCGGAGCAGCTCCACGGCGAAAGCGTGATTCCCGCCGAACTGATCCTTTCGGACAGAAACGGAAAGGTGTTCGAGGATTCGCTGCCGATTCCTTATGTCTGCTGCGTCGAAATCCCGGAGAAAGGCGCTCCGGAAAAGACGGTCGTGCTGGATTCTCCCGCCGCGCTGCGCGAACTGGTGTTCGTGCCGACCATCCCGCGCTGGAGCGGCAAAGAGGATCTCTCCGCGACGCTCTCCTTCAGCTGGTCCGGGGAAGGGCTGCATGTCAGATGCCGCGTGACCGACCAGGAGCACAACGGCGACCACACCGGCCCCCATATCTGGAAAAACGACAGCATCCAGTTCGGCCTCGACCCGATGAACGGCAGGAACTGGAGCGAATACACCTTCTCGCTCACCGGCGACGGCGCGGCCGCCTGGAACCATAATCCGCCGGAAGGATTCAAATCCGGAAAATTCGACGGAGCCTGTTCCGTCACCCGCAGGGGCAACCTGACCGAATACAGCTTCACGATTCCTCCGGAGCGGCTCGGCTTCGAGCTGAAGGACGGCACGCAATTCCGCATCGCCCTGCTGATCAACGACAGCGACGGCGGCATCCGCTCGCGCACGATGCTGTTCTTCGACGGGCTGGACGGCCACAAGGACACCGGCAAGTTCGGCCTTGTGCAGCTGCGTTCCGGGCGCAGGAAATAACCCGGACCAAAAGACCGGGACCATCGTGTTTCGCCGGCCGGAGAAGGACGGCGGGACACAATCGTCCCTTTTTCACCCGCCGACAACCATATTGACATCAAACCTGAACCGGAATAAAATGCTTGACTCTATTCTCTCCCGTCTGCCGGCCCCCGGCAAAGAATTTCGCGGCGCTCCCTTCTGGGCGTGGAACGGCAAACTCGAACCGCAGGAGCTGCGGCGGCAAATCAACGATTTCCGGGGAATGGGCTTCGGCGGATTTTTCATGCATTCGCGCGTCGGCCTCAACACGGAGTATCTCGGGCGGGAGTGGTTCGAGTGCGTCCGGGCCTGCATCGACGAAGCGAAAAAATGCGGCATGGACGCCTGGCTCTACGACGAGGACCGCTGGCCTTCCGGCGCGGCGGGCGGGCTCGTCACCCGCAATCCGGAATACCGCAGCCGTTTCATCCAGTGCATTTCCGGGGACGAAGCCCGGGCGGAGGACGGGTGCCGGACGCTCGGCTGTTTCGCCGCGGCCGACCTGAACGCGCGCCGCTGCTCCTCCTTCCGCCGCCTGGAAAGCGCCGGTGAACCGCTGGCCGAAAATGAAACGCTGCTGCGCTTCCGGCTGTCCGTCGCCCCCGACAGCTCCTGGTTCAACGGCGAAGCCTATCTGGATGTGCTGAATGAAAAAGCTGTGGAGGAATTCATCCGCGTCACCCATGAGAGATACCGGGCTGAACTGGGTTCGGAATTCGGCGGCACGGTCCCGGGAATCTTCTCCGACGAACCGAATTTCCGGACCGGGTTCCTGCCGGGCAGCATGAGCATGCCGTGGACGGAATCCCTGCCGCAGACCTTTGCAGAATTGAGCGGCGGCATGAAGCTGTCCGACCGGCTGCCGGAGCTGTTTTTCAAGGTGGGTGACGAAGATTTTTCGCCGGTGCGCATGCACTACTACAACACCCTGACGCATCTCTTCGTCAATGCCTTCAGCCGCCGGATCGGCGCGTGGTGCGAAAAAAACAACCTGCTTTTCACCGGCCACGTCCTTCTCGAAGACAACGTCGTCAGCCAGAGCAGTTTCGTCGGCAGCGCCATGCGTTTCTATGAATATATGCAGAGTCCCGGAATCGATCTCCTGACCGAGCATTGGAATATTTTCCTGGCGGCCAAGCAGTGCGTTTCGGCCGCCCGCCAGTTCGGGCGGTCTCTCCGGCTCAGCGAAACCTACGGCTGCACCGGCTGGGATTTTCCCTTCGCCGGGCACAAGGCGCTGGGCGACTGGCAGACCGCGCTGGGAATCAACTTCTTCTGCCCCCACCTGGCCTGGTACACGATGGAGGGGGAAGGCAAGCGGGATTATCCGGCCGGCATCTCCAGCCAGTCGCCGTGGTTCGAATCCTATCACCGGATCACGGATTATTTCGCCCGGATCAACCTGGCCCTCTCCGGCGGCGCCGAGGTGCGCGATCTGCTGGTCGTGCATCCGATCGAATCGACCTGGGGCGTCTTCTACGAAGGGCGCGACAGTGCGGAGCCGGAGTGGAACACAGCGGAAGAAAACCGGCTGGTCCATCTGACCAACTTCCTGCTCGGGCAGCATCTGGATTTCGATTTCGGCGACGAAGAGATCATGGCCCGGCACGGCGCGGCGGAAGAGGCCGGACTCCGCATCGGCCAGGCAGTTTATCAGGCCGTGCTGCTGCCGGAAATGCGCACCATCCGCAGGAGCACGCTCGAACTGCTGACTGCGTTCCGCCGCAACGGCGGAACGGTCTGTTTCCTCGGCGCGCCGCCGGAACGGACCGACGGCGCAATTTCCGGGGCGGCTGCGGAGGCTTACCGGAATTTCCGGAAGGCGGCGGAGCACGAACTCGCGGCGGCACTCGGCCCGGCGGTGCGTCATCTCTCCATTGCCGCCGCCGGAACGGAGGCGGAAAGCATTCTCTGCCAGTTGCGCCGCCATGACGATTGCGAAGTTCTCTTCTGCTGCAACACCGGGGTGGAAATGCGCGACCGTCAGATGGAGATGCCGCTGGTGCGCGACCGCAATCTGGAATATCCCGCAGTCCGGATCGCCTGGAAGCTGCCGGCCGCTTACCGGATCTATGAAATCGACCCATCATCCGGGGAGATTTTTCCGGTCGACGGCTTTTATGAAAACGGCTGCCGGGCGGCGGACACCTCCTTCGCCGCGCTGCAATCCCGGCTTTTCATTGCTGCGCAGGAGATTCCGGCCTGCCGTAAACGCCGGGACGCCGCGCCGGGCGCCCCGGTGGTGGAAATCCCGGCGGGCGTTCCGCTCCCCGTCCGGCGCAGCGAGCCGAACGTGCTGCTGCTGGCGGAGCCGGAATACCGGATCGACGGCGGCGGCTGGCAGGCGTCGGAACCGGTTCTGAAGCTGGACGACCGTCTCCGGGAACGGCTCGGAGCCCGGCCGCGCGGCGGCGAAATGATCCAGCCGTGGCTCGCCCCCCGGCGGGAACCGGAACGCAAACTGGCGCTGGAGCTGAAATACGAGTTCGACTGCCGGGATATTCCGCCGGAAGAGTGCCGTCTGGCGCTGGAGAGGCCGGAACTGTACGAGGCCGAATTCAACGGAGTTCCCATCGCGCCGCTGCCGGATGCGTGGTGGGTGGACCGTTCCCTGCGGCTGCTGGCGCTCCCCCGTGCGCTTTTCGTACAGGGCCGGAACCGGATTACGCTCAGAACCGCCTACCATGCCGGAATGCCGGGGCTGGAATACTGTTATTTGCTCGGCGAATTCGCGGTCGGGGAGAACGCCGTTCTGACCGCTCCGCCGCAGACGCTGGTCCGCGGGGACTGGACGAAGCAGGGACTGCCGTACTATTCCGGCAACCTGACTTACCGGTTCGACCTGCCCGACGGCACGGCGGATGGAACGGTTCTGGAGCTCGGCCCCTGGCGTGGAACCGCAGTGCTGGTATCCGTCAACGGCGGAAAGGCGGCGATGGCCGCCTGGCCGCCGTACCGCACGGTACTGACGGGGCTGACCGGCCGCGGCGACCGGGTGGAGGTCACCATCCTCGGTCACCGCCGCAACTCCCACGGCCCGTTCTACCTGAAGGACAAGTGGCCGGTCTGGACCGGGCCGTTCGAGTTCCGGAAGTACGAGACCGGAGAGCCGCAGCTGGTGCCGGCGGGGCTTCTGTAACCGACGGGAGCGAACGCATCCGGCAGGGCGCGTCCGCTCCGGCGCTTCCGGAATCAGCGGCCGCGGCGCCAGGACGCGACGGTTTCGGAATCGTAGAGAAGCCGGATGAAAAGGCCGCCGACCACGGAACGGGCCTGAAAGCCGACCTGCGCCCCGCTTCCGGTATCATACCAGTCGGTCATCGGCACCCGGCTGGGCGACTCCTTCAGGAAATCGATCACCGGAGACAGCAGGGCCTGGAAATCGTCATCTTTTCCGGTCAGGCAGGCGCAGTAGAGAAGCCAGTCCAGCTTGGTGTAATCCGCCCGGCTGTCGAGCGGCAGTCCGTAGCGGTTCTGGTGCGCCCGGTAGAAGGCGACCTCGCGCTCCGCCAGCGACGCAGGAAAAAGCTTCAGTTCGAGCAGCCGGTCATAAACCAGATTGTATTTCTGGCTCCAGGAACCCGCCTGATCGAAGGCCAGACGGGTGCATTCGCCGCCGTCGGCGGCCTTCAGCCATTCAGCGGCGAACTTCTCGGCAACGGCGCGGAAATATTCCGCATCGTCCGTTTCTCCCAGGATTCCGGCCGCCTGCGCGAAAGCGCCCAGCCCGAGGATCGCCTTCAGCGCCAGATTGGCGTTGTGCGCCAGATGCCCGGCGAAATCGTCGGTACAGAGCTGGGAAGCCGGGTCCATGCCGTTGCCGACCAGGTAAACCGCCCACTTTCTGAGCTGTCCGTAGTGGCGGCCGACGAATTCACGGCGGTCGCCGAATTTGAGCAGAGCTCCGGCCAGAAGCAGCATGTTGCCGCATTCTTCGACCGGCATCTGCGTTTCCGGGTTGCAGTCGTACTGGCCGTTGGCCAGCGGATAAGTGCCGAGATCATGCGGGGCGAAATCACATTTCCAGCGCCGCGATTCGAGAAACTCAAATATCGGGACCAGCATGGCTTCGAGCAACTCCGGCGCGACGAGCAGAAACAGCGGCGCCGAAGGATAAGTCACGTCGACCGTCGCAATGCAGCCGTTGGAATGGTTCTCCTTTGAGAAGAACAGCGCCCTGCCCCGCCGGTCGGCGGCCAGCTTATGGGCGGCGACTGCCTGCCGGTAAGCGCCGGCGCAGAGCACGGCATAGTTTTCGCCCCCGAGTTTCCGGCAGTCGGCAAGCAGCCGGTCATCGAATTCCGCCGCACGGCGCTCGATTCCGGGGTAGTCGGCAAAAGCCCTGCCCAGCATGGCGGCGAAACTTTCTCCGTCTTTGCGCCAGTAATCGACCAGCTTCTCATTCAGGAACTCTATCGCGAAAATATCGTCGCAGGCCACCGCCAGCCGCAGCGTCTCCGGGTCGGCGCCGACTCTGCCGAAATCATGTGACGCCGCGCAGACCGGCCAGTTGAAAAGCAGGGTGGTCATCGGGTCAAGCAGATCGTCGCAGCCGTCGATGGAACCGTCCCGGCAGAAACTCCCGCGCAGGATTTCGGCTTTCTGATACCGCAGCACGGTTGCCGGATCGGCCGGAGCGGCCAGATAGAGCCGCCCCCAGTCGATCTTGACGATATCGCCGCATTCGCGGAGCGGATGGTCGTTCAGGCCGCCGGCAAACGCCAGCTTCAGCCCGGCCGCTTCGCCGCGGCCGCCGGCAACCTGACGCCCGGCGCCGTTAACGATCCAGTCGGCGCCGCAATCCAGGTAGAACTGCACGTCGTGTTCACGGCCGTCGATGGCGCGGACCTCCGGAACCAGATAGCAGAGCGGGCGGCTGAGAAGTTCCGGATCATCCGGCAGCAGCGGCGAAAGGAAAGTGAATTTCAGCTCGACGCCGCCTGCCGAAAAGGTATAGATCGTCCGGGTCGGCAGAACTTCGCAGCCGGTCTGCTCCATCGCCTCGCCGCCGTCGGGACCGGCGAAACGCAAACTTCGGCCGTCGATCCGCAGAATGCCGGAGAGCCTGCTGTCGGCTCCTCCCCAGTGGCAGCTCCAGCTTTCGGTCAGCCGGTCGGAAAAGCTCCAGACGCTGAAAAAGGGGTCATGGACGACCAGCGGAACAGCGGGATAACGCCTCTGTTGTGTCATAATCGAAAATCCTTTTCTGTACGTGAAGATTGAAGATTCCCAAATTCCTGCGGTCAGGGCATGTCCGCCTGCCGCCTCAGCCAGCCGGCGGCAAGCAAAGGCCAATCCGCTACCGGCCTGCCGCTGCGGAGAATGCCGTAACCATGCCCGCCTTCGGCAAAAATATGAAGCTCCGCCTGAACCGATGCCCGTTTCAGGGCGCGGAACCAGCCGAGCGAATTCTCTACGCGGACCTGGTCATCCTCCGCCTGAACCATGAAAGCCGGAGGAGTTCCGGAGTCGATACGGAATTCCGGCGCCGGCGCAAGAGCGTCGTCGCAGAGATAGGCCGGATAAATCAACGCGGTGAAATCCGGCCGGAACGGCAGCCGGTCCGCATCGTCAACCGGCGCATACGGCACCGGCTCCGCGGGGGCGGCAATCGACGCCGTCAGGTGCGCTCCCGCCGAGAAGCCGAGACAACCCGTCCGATCCGGCTGGATATGAAACGATTCCGCATGGAAGCGGATGAAACGCATCGCTCTCGCGGCGTCGGCGTGCGCGGCCTCCCGGCGATCCGGGCAGCGGTATTTCAGCAGAAAAGCGGAAAAACCGATCGAATTAAGCCAGCCGCAGATATCGCGGCCTTCATGGTTCCAGGCCAGAATCTCATAGCCGCCGCCCGGACAGACCAGCACCGCCGGGTGCGGTCCCCGGCCGCTGGCCGGGAAGAAGGTCAGCGTCGGCCGGACGACGTCCGTCAGCCGGTCGATCCCGTCCTCCGACGCCAGAAAACGTTCCGTGACAACACAATCCCCGTCCCGGGCGAAAGGAGCGGGCAACTCCCACAATAAATACTCCGGATTGCCGGCTCCCGCGCCGGTCACGCCGGAAGAGAAGCGCAACTCCTCCGGGACACCTTTGATACTCATCGGAAAATCCTCCGTTTCAAACTGTCAGTTCCTGTCCGCCGGAAAACATCAGAACCGAAGTTCCAGAAGTCCGGACTTCGAGAACGGTATCCGGGAAAGCCCGGCGGCGAGCGGCGCTCCGGAAATCCTCCGGCCGGTCGCGTCAAACCGGACGGCCTCCCGGGCCGGCAGCGGCAGGTCCAGCAGCAGCTGATCCGCACCGCTGCCGTTGACGATCCAGCAGCACGTTCCCGGCCTGCCGGGGACCCGTACCTCCGTCCCGGCGCCGTAAACGGCAATCACCGTTTCCGCGTCCGTCTCCGCAACCACCAGCGGATAATTGAGTTCCGGGTGGTACGGAGTCAGTTTCCCGAACAGCAGGACCTCCCAGTGGACGCGCATGAAACCAAGCCAGAACTTCAGCATGTTCCGATGCTCCTCCGGAATGGCGGCCAGCCGGACGGAGATCTGCGGCACGCTGAAAATGACATTCAGCAGCTGCAGCGCGGCGTTTTCCGCCGTATCCCGCGCACTCCACTCCAGCATGTCGGAGTGAACCGCGGTATTGCCGGAGCTCAGCCGCAGATCGATCGTGCTCAGGCGATTGGACAGAATATCGCCGGGGCAGTCTCCGGCCCGGAACAGATTACCGTATTTGCGCACCGCCGGACCGATATAGCTCTGGCGGAACTCGATCAGGATTCCCGGCCTGATCCGTTCCAGGCGCGAACGGGTTTCCGAAAGCAGGCGGTTGACCGCCTCCGGCAGCGATTTGAAGTCCCGCCCGGCGTAATTTTCCCGGATGGCGGGGTCCTCCCCCTCGAAGCGGAAGCTGTCGATGAAATCGAGCTTGAAGCCGTCGATATCCCACTCCCGCAAGGTCTTCACATACGTGGAGATCAGAAACTCCCTCACCTCCGGAAAGCGCGGGTCGAGCACCGCCGTCTCCAAAGCCGGAATCCGGTAAAGCACTTTATCCCGGAAACGCTCCCGGTTCCGGCTCCTGTCGCCCACGAACGGAACGGAGAACCAGACCAGATATTTCATCCCGAGCCGGTGAATCCGTTCCACATGCGCCCGCATGTCGGGGAAGCGCCTCTTCGAAATCTCCCAGTCGCCGCAATACGCATACCCGCGCCGGTTGTCATCGGTCTGCCAGCCGTCGTCGACGATCAGCCCTTTCATGCCGTACTGCGCGGCAAGCGCGCATTCACGCTCCAGCTCCGGCGCGAAGAGCTCCTGGTGGTAGCTGTACCAGGAGGAGTAGAACGGCTCGTAAGCGGCCGGCGGAACGGCGGCGGCCACATATTCCGGAAAGGCGGCAAACCAGGCGAAGGCGTCGCGGATCGCGTCGGCATAGAAGAGCGGCCGGAAATCGAGCCGCAGCTCCGCATGATACGACGAAATCGGCGCTTCCGGACGGGAAAAGAGTTCGACCGAGCAAATGACTTCACAGCTTTCCTCGTGCACTCCGGCTTTGAACCGCACGGGACGCATGGCCTCGGAAACGGCGAACAGCAGACGGTTTTCCCCGGACTGGCTGCCGAGCAGCAGCACCGGCGCGGAGGTCGCCAGGTCGGAATTCAGCGGCGCACACCAGTCGGCCGGAATTTTTCGGACGAAAGCCCCGTTCGGCTGCCAGAGGAAGTGCATGTCCACGAGCGGCATGCGCCATTCGACAGTCAGCCGGGGCGGCGTCTCCGGCTCCGGACACTCCAGGTCAAGCCGGATCAGTTCCAGCCCGGGTTCAACAGTCTCCCGGGCGGCAGCCGGCCGCCAGCGGCCGAGCTCCCCGGTCAGCTCGATCTCTCCAATCAAACACGCGATTTTCATTCAATCCTCTAATCCTGTGATGCAAAATGAACGGCGGCCGGCGCATCTCCATCCAGCAGCCGCTTCAGAAAAGCCGGATAAGTTTCGCCCGTCGCACTCCCCTGCCCTTCCATATAGGCGCCGCAGGTGATGCTGTCCCCCAGACAGACCACCCGGCGCGGATGCCAGTCAAACTCCTGAAACCTCCGGTACAGCGCCCGGGCCATCATCCGGTATCCTTCGGCGGTCGGATGCACGCTGTCAACCGCTCCGCTGTTGGCCGGATTGCGCAGCGGGGAGTCGAAGCTGTCCAGGTCGAAACGCGAGAAAATCCGGTGAATATCGCACACAGAAAGCTGCAACTCCTTCTCCAGACGCTCGATGACCGCATTGCCGAGTGCAATGCGCTCCGTCGGCGTTTCCGTCCATTTCTCCGCAGGCTGGAGCTGGTACTCCCGCTCCTCCGCCACGGGCGGGATGGTCAGCACCATCACCCTGCCCGCCGCCGAGAGTGCGGAAATCAGATATCTCATGTTGCTCTCGTACTCCTCCGGAGAAACTCCGTGACCGGCATCCCCGAGCATATCGTTGGTTCCGGCCAGCAGGAGGAAAACCTCTCCTCCCAGAGACAGCGCCTCCGGCAATTCCCGGCGGATGATGTCGCCGGTCCTGGCTCCGCAGATGCCGAGGTTGAAAACTTCCGATTGACGAAACGGTGAATTCATACTGAATCTTTCCTGTATTGGGTTGAATAAACAAACAGCTGATCTGCAAAGGCTATTCGGCATCCCGCCGTCCGCCCCTGTCGACGGATTCCAGCTCGGCTTTGTCGGCGAGAGACATGTGCCCCTCCACGACGCCGTTGTCGAGGTCGTTGACGGCGGTGCGGCTTTCGAGGTCCCGGAACAGCCGGAAAAGGTCCCGGACTCCCCCGATGCCGAACCAGACGGTGGTTACCGCCGCCAGTACCAGCGGGATCGCCAGCTGAACCACGAAGAAGTAGTGTCCCCACCACTCCAGCGGCCACGGCGAGAACAAATTCCAGAGCAGCACCCCCAGAAATGCCAGGCAGAAGGAGTAGACGAAGCTGTAGCCGAACAATCCCCACGCGATGACCCGGTCGCCGCGGGTGTACTCCGGCGTTATGCCGATCACATTCGCGAAAAATTCGCGCGGCGACCAGTGGAGTTTGAACCGCTTCGTCCCGTCGATCGCATATTTTCCGCGGTGGAGCATGCGGTCGAGGTTGAACGGCTCCCGGCAGGTCGCATACGAAACCAGGCAATAGAGCACGAAGGTCACGATCATGGTGAGGAAATAAAATTCGTAGGAGTTGACCGGGCATTTGACCGCATCCATCTTCCAGACGATCCAGGGGTGGAAGGGTCCGGAGAGCGTCTCGAGCGCATTCCCCACCGCGACCGCCAGCCCGTTGCCGTCCAGAAACGGATAGATCGTATCGGCCCAGTTCCGCTGGATCAGAACTCCGCCGACCGCCATGACCATTCCGGTGATCAGCGAGGTGAAAGCCCCCGCCGTGGTGCCGAACCGGCTGTAAAGACCGAAAATCATCACGGGAGCGCAGCCGCCCAGCCAGATGGAGGTCATCAGCGTCACGAACAGGTTGATGTAGTCCAGCTGCGACATGAAGTACGAGCCGCAGAAGAAAAAGACGCCGACGCCGATCGACACCAGCCGGATCACCCGGATATGCGACTCCGGCCTGAGCGGTTTTCCGCACAGCGGAACGATCACGTCCTGCGTAATCGTCAGCGAAGCGCTGTAAATGCGCGTGTCGTCGGTGGAGAGCATGGCCAGCACCAGCAGCAGCGCGAAAAGCCCGAGGATCACCGGCGGCAGAAGCTCGCGCATGGCGACCGGCAGCATCAGCTGATAATAGAGGGTGCGGAACTCCTGGAAAACGGCATTGCCGTTCCCGGTCTCCTGCAAAGTCCGGTGGACCGTTTCAAGATATGCGGTATCCAGGTTGTTCCGGTCGGCAAGCGGAGCGTCGCGGCCGATCACATGCTTCTGCTCCGGAATATCGCGGAGGCCGGCGACCAGCTTCGAACGCATCCCGTCATCCGGGACAAGTCCGTCCGCGATGCGGGTCGAGAGCCGGGTGCGGATCTCCCGGGCCTCATGGGAGAAACTGCCGTGGTTGAGCACGACGATCACCGCCACCGCGACCAGCAGATAAAAGATCACCCCGAGCATATTGCGCCAGGTGCCGAGCAGGCCGGCCATCTTCTGTTCGTGCGGAGATTTCGCGGCAGAGGTGATTCCCGCCCCGATCCAGCTGGCCTGATGCACGATCATCGTGGTAAAGGTGACGACCAGCATGAACACGTTGAAATCGCGCATCTCATCGACGTCGAAGGGGTTCAGAAAGCTTTCGCCGGCCACGCGGTCCATCATGACCGGCACGATTTCAGTGCTCCATGAAAATCTGTACAGCACGAACACGATCATCACCACCAGCAGCGGATAGCAGAACATGCCCTGAATCGCATCGGTGATCACCAGCGTCAGGGTTCCCCCGCAGCAGATCAGGGTGATCGCCATCACCAGCACCAGAACCACCAGAAGCATGAAGGTCGGCAGCTCGCAGCCGAAAAACCCGATGCGTTCAGGCAGATCGAAGAAGTAGATGAAAAAACGCGCCGCCACCGCGGGCATGATCATATTGGCCAGCATTTCCGAGAGCGACCGCAGCGTCGCGGCGAAAATGCGCAGCGGGCGGCTGTAGCGCATTTCGAGGAACTGGCCCAGCGACATCGCCCGGGTTTCGCGGAAGCGGTAAGTGCAGTATCCGGTCAGGGCGATCACGATGCTCAGCGGCATCGCAAAGCCGTTCCAGAAGCTCAGGGCAAAGCCGGTTTTGTACTGCGCTTCCACATAGGCGACCAGCCCGATGATGGCCAGCGCGTTGGCCACGTCGCCGACGCTGATCACATACCGCCCGCACAACCGCCCCGCGACCAGGAAATCGGCCACGCTTTTCACGTATTTGCGGGAATAAAATCCCATTCCCATCACAAAGAGCACGGGAACTGTCACAATCAGCCAGTCAAGAAGAGTCATTGATCCGCAACCTTACTATCTGTATTTTCGCGCCATCCTGCCTTGCGCGGGCGCGACGGAAGAGAAAGCCGCCGTTGGAGGAGCGGCTTTCCGCATGTTGTAGAGCGATTCCCGGGAAAATCCCGGTGTTTTCCGGAAAACGGTTATCTGCCGGTAATCTCCAGCCAATCGTCCAGAATCTTGTAGCCGGGCTTGTCGAAATCCGCGACATGGCCGTCGCCGTAAAAGATATTCATGCCGCCGGGATGGGCCGCAAAGGGGCCGACGGAAAGAGCCGCCGTGCGCCACAGGTAGAATTCGGAAAACCATGCGGCATCCGGATTCTCCAGCCAGAAGCGTTTCCAGGAGTCGCCGATGCAGATGACCCGGGACGGATTTCTCCGGTCAAGATCGCTCCGGGTGAAGAGGAACCATTCCCTGGGAGCCGGCCCCCAGGGGTTGTCCCCCACAAATTCGTTGTAACCGTAACTCAGGGGCAGCCGGGTCACCTGCCAGGCGTCGTGTCCGGAGTCGGCCGGGCAGCTGAGCACGGTCCGGGCCGTGGTCTCTTCGCCATAGTGGCCGATATACAGCTTCACCAGAAGCTCCCACCACGGCAGCTGAGGATGAATGTCGGTCTTCATGCTGTTCGGCAGGAGATGTCCCGCGTGATCGTCGGAGTAGATCGCGTAAAAAGTCCCCACCTGCTTGAGATTTCCCTTGCACTTGACGCTGTGAGCTGTCGCGCGGGAGCGATTCAGGGCGGGCATCAGAAGCGCCGCCAGGATGGCGATGATCGCAATCACGACTAAAAGTTCGATAAGTGTAAAACCGGACACCGCTTTGCGCGTGTTCCCCTTCCGACCGTACCTGCACATATATTTACTCCTGATTTTATTGGTTAAGACGCATCCGCTCCCGGCAAGGCGAAGCGGATGCGGCCCGTTCACACCTGTTTACTTCTCCCCGGGAATGAAAGCCTTCAATTTCTCTTTTTTGAATGCTTCCATTGCCTCGTCCAGAGCAGCAGCGTCCTTCGTGCCGCACATCGTCCGGATTTCGCCGCTGACGTCGATGCCCTTCTGCCGGAGGGCGGCGACCAATGCGTAATCATCGATTCCCAGCTCCCACAGCGCCCAGCGGCGGGACGGATAGCGCACGCCGTTTTCATCCAGATAGGTCATGCCGTAATTGACGACGCCCTCCGGCGGCGTGATCGAAGCGTGCCGGAACTGCAGGCCGGTCAGGCTCCAGAACGTGAAACCGTCCCACCCGCGCTGCACGGAATTCAGCGCCATGCGCCGGTAGTTGTTCAACGGATGCCGCGGCTGCGAATCGCACTCGTAGATCCAGAGCGGCTTCCCGGTGCTTCTCAGCAGCTCGACGGCCTTGTTCCCGTTGTTCGCGTCTTCCTGCAGGAACCATGATCCCAGGCAGAAACAGTCCAGATAGGGAAGGAACGGACGCAGCTGTTCCGCAGTCGCCGGGGGCGGGTCGGAGAAGATGCGGATCTGCGGGTCCAGCCGCTTGATATTTTTCGCGCCGTTCAGGAATTTGTCGTTCAACACCTCGTCGAAGCAGTGAACGATCCACTGGTCGTAGCGATAGCCGCGGGACTTCATATAGGCGGCAAGCTGCAGGTAGTAATTGTCCAGGTCCGCGTTCCACCTGTCGGCTGCCCCGGTGAACCAGTTTTCCAGGAAAAAGGTAACCTTGCCGCGGTCGCCGTTGGCATCGACCCGGTCCAGAACCTGCTTCAGGTTGCTCTTTTCCCAGTTGACGGCTTCCTTCGCGTCGTATCCGCCATCGATATGGAAGACATTGACGCGGGCGTTGCGGAGGAACTCATAATCCGCCTGATCCTTCGTCACGCCGTAGTCCCAGTTGAAAACCGCCACCGGCAGCTCCTTCGGGGATTCGATCGCCGCCACGGTCTGACGGACCGGCACCCGAAGCTCCGCCGCGGCGGCCGGGTCCAGCGGGGTGAAAACCAGAGTGCCCCGGTAGACGCCCGGCTTCCAGTCGCGGCTGCGGAGATCGATCCAGATTCCCCTGGTCTCGCCGTCCGCCACTTCAAACACGCCGTCGAACGGCAGAGGGGGCATCGCATCGAAGAATCCGCCGACCGGAATCATGCGCCGCAGCTGCGGAGCCGGGACGTCCTTCGCTTCCCAGCGGGGCCGGAAGTACTGGGTGCGTCCGGAATGGTTGCGGATAAGCAGGATTTTCGCCTCATAGCCGTTCACCGGCATCAGCACATCCACTTCCGGCTCCGTCTCCGGGGCTATCGGCGTATCGACGTCGAACTCGGCCGACGGGTTGACGAGCCGGGCTTCCAGTGCATACTGCCGGCAGGAGGCGATCACCGCGGCATCCGCCGGGGTGAGGCGGTCGTTCCTGAAATTGTCCTGCGCCGTCACCAGCTGCTTCAGCAGCTGTTTGTCAACCGGCAGTCCGAGGGCGGCGTCGCGTTTGTAACTGTCCGCCAGGGCGTCGAACCGTTTGCGCTGGGACTGCATCCTGCGCATTTCCACCGAATCAGTGCCAGGAGCTTTCAACTCCGGCAGCGGCGGCAGTTCATCGGCGCATTCGAGCGTCACTTCGTCGATCAGCATGCCGGCGCCGGTGGCTCCGTAGCCGATGCCGACGGCAAGGCTCGCCATGCTTCCCGGCGTATGTTCGCCCTCCACCACAAGCCGTTCCCAGCCATGTCCTCGGGTGGTCGCCACCCCCACCCGGCCCATAACTCCGTCGCAGTAGGAGTGGCCGTCGACCAGACCGGCTTCGGCCTTTCCGGCGAAGTCGCTCTTGCACCAGGCGGTAAGACGCATCTTCCTGCCGCGGAGCCGCTCCGCCGGGATATCGACCATCAGGAACATCCACTGCGCCTCGTCGGACGATTCCAGGTAAAGCGCCTGCCTGCCGAAAGCCGCCTCCTTCGACGGCACATGTATCCAGGGCCGGGGTTCCTGCCCCCGGTAAAAAACCGTAATGGGCCATGCCGCGGGGTCCCCCTCAAAATCTTCGTGATAAACGATCTCCGCCGCTGCCTGAAGCGCCGCGCACACCAGCAGCGCCGCGCACACCGGCAGCGTCAGTCTCCGATACTTACCCATGTCTCACATCTCTCCTTTGTGTTTGAACCGTCTCCCACTCCGATCGTCAATGGAAGCATTTCCGGCAAGATAAAACTCCAGACAAAAGCAACCGCTTCCGCCGGAATATGATACGAATTCTCCGCCGAAGCGGGGGCAGCCCGTTCCGTTCCCACTCCCCGAACCGGTCCGCAGGCTTTTCAGGCAATACCGGGCCGGCACGGCATATTTATTCAAAGACGTGCCGGCAGTCGCGGTTCAGGCCGCCGAACTCCTCATTTCGGACACTCGATAACCGATTCCCGATGAACAAGCTGCGGAGAAATCATGACGGAACGCAGCGGAGCGTCGGGCTCGTCGATCCTGGCCAGCAGCAGTTTTACCAACTGCTCCGTGATCTCCGAAAAATCCAGATCGAAGGAGTCCAGTGCGGGAGACAGGAATGCAGTCATGAACGAACTGTCAAGCGCGATCACCGATAGATCGTCCGGCACCCGGATTCCGAGCTTCGCGGCGCTGGAAAGCGCCGCAATCGCCTCCGTATCGCTATGACAGATCAGCGCATCCGGAATGGCGCCGCCGCACTCCCGGTAAAATTTGCCGAACGCATCCAGCGGGCGGCGGCTCCAGAAAGTCAGTTCGAAAATCCACTCGGGTTTCGATTCCAGCCCGCAGCGGCCCACATGCTCCCGGAAAAACCGGTTGCGTTCCCCCACGCTCAATATGCCGATCCGGCGATGGCCGAACTTTTTCAGGTGCTCCAGCGCCCGGATGATCATCTGTTCTTCATCCAGAACGACATAATCATAGAATTCGTTCCGGTATCCGTACACCACCGCCGGAATTTTCTCCTCCCGGAAACAGGGCGAGGCATCCCAGCTGATCACCCCGCTGATGCTGCGTTCAAAAAAAGTCTGAAGCGTCTGCGCGTGCAGCTCCGGCGAATCATCGCCGCCCCAGAAGGAGAACAGGCTCGTAAAACCGCGCTTTTTGATTTCACGCTGCAATTCGAGCGCCATATTGCCGTAGATTCCGGTACCGGACATCGGCATCGCCACGCCGATGGTCGAGGACTTCCGCGCCCGCAGCTCCCGTGCCGCCGTATTCGGCCGGTAGTTCAGCGCCTTGACCGCTTCGGCCACCTTGCGGCGGTTCTCCGGCGTGCTGTTGCGATAACCGGAATTGCTGATGATGAAAGCGACCAGGCTTCGTGAAAGTCCACAGTAGTCCGCCACATCTTTGAGCGTAACCCGTTTTTGTCGTTCCGGCATCCTAAGGTCCTTGCCATATTGTTGTAGATCGTTCTACATTAATTATACCACAGACGTTTTGCGATGTCAAGAGCCGAAGGAAAAAAAACCGGAAATAATACGGCGGATTTTCCGGCGCCGGGGCTCAATCGTCTCCGCAGAAATAACGGTTGAACCGCGCCTCCCGGCTGCCCCAGAGACACGCCACGGCCGCCGGGGACATCGGCGCGACGTGGCCGTCGAAGAAGCCGACGTTCACCATTCTGCGGTGACGGTAGACAAGCCTCCCGTTCGGATTCCCCTCCTCGCTTTCGGGGAAACAATCCGGATTATTCTGCGCATAAGCGCCAAGCGTATCGAACCATGCCGCCGAACCGGACGGCTTCAGGATACGCGGCAGCCGGAAGGCGTACCGGCGATAGCCGTCCCGGGAGAGGTTGTCCCGCGTCATGCCGTACGAGAAACAGGCTAACGGACGGTTGAGCCGCACGGCGGAAGATGCGGGGCAGAGCAGGTCCGGGGGAAACGCCGACTCGGCATTCTCCAGGCCGTTCTTCGGCCGGACCGGCGCTCCGACCAGACGCCGGAACTCGATCCGGTCGTACCATGCCGGATTCGCCGGGGGAATCCAGTAATCCGAGAAGCTCCCGGCATACAGCACGCCGGCCTGAGTGAAGCTTTTCAAATTGCCGGTGCACTTGAGACGCCGGGCGCTGATCCTCGCATCGAAAAGAGCGGGAATCAGCATGCCGGCCAGAACCGTCACGCTCGCAACCACGGTCAGCAGCTCAATCAGCGTGAATTTTTTCACGCGCTTCACTTGATTAACAATAAACTTCATACAAATCAATAAAAGTCAAATCGACGCGCTTCCGGTTCCGAAAATCGGCAATATTTCAATTTCCGGTCATGGTAAATCGGGCAGAAAACACAGTCGAAACGAGGAGCACAAAATCATATAACCACATAATTATTAAAATATTACACACAAAAAACAAGAATTAATCTAACGCACAAGACCGGAAAGTCAAACCGGAAAAAGAAGAAAATCGAATCCGGCCTCCCCGAAAGGGCATCCTCATCAGCAGGAGTTCCGGCTCCCGACCTCCGCACGGCATAGCCATGCCTTTGCGGGAAAGACGGCTGACCGGTGCTGAATCCGCCGATTTCCGATGAGTGAAGATTGTAATTTCCCGATATGGTGATATTTTGTCCTGCCGCACCTGATTCGCCAGGCAGCCGGAAATCATCGCGCAAAGAGAAAAATACCGCTTCCGGAGCAGCAGTGAAAGATGAATTTATGAAGATCCTCCGCGACTCATCGATCTTTGACTCGGAAAAGGGGACCTGCTGGCGCAGCGACCCCACCTTTGTCGGATATGGAGCCGGATATCCGGAACAGGTCGAACTTCTCAATTTCACGGGCCGCCCGTCGGACACAAGCATCCCCTGCCGGATGGAGGTCATGCTTCATTCGACCGTGCAGACCAGATATTATCAGCACCGCACCAGGCAGACGCAGAAATTGTCGGTCTTCTGCATCTGTTCCGGCAGGATGTATTTTCGGAGCAACAGCAGCGTCCTGTCGGCCGAAGCGGGCGACTGCGTGCTGCTCAAGCCGCATTGCAGAAATGACTTCCTGTATGCAGATGAAAGGCAATGCTCCTATTATGAGTTTATCCTGACCGGCAATATGCTGGACGAGTTTCTCCGGATTTATGATCTGGAACAGGTGTTCGGCCTGAAATTGAACGATGAGAAGTTTTTCCGGAAGCTTTTCGAACGGATGAAGAACCTGACGGATGTGAAGCCGCTTTCCGCCATCTTCCCCGAGCTGACCGGAGTCGCCTTCGAGCTCCTGCAGAGAATTTCATCCGCCGTTCAAATCCAGGCCCGCTCGTCGTATGTCGCCGAAATCCGTGACTTTCTGGAGCAGCGGATCAAAGAAAAAATCTCCATGCCGGAGGTCGCCGGAAGGTTCAAGATCGACATTCACGATATGAACCGGGATTTTCAGGATGCGTTCGGGGTGACGCCTTATCAATACCTGAAACGGTTCCGCTTGCGGAAAGCAGCCGAAATGCTGCGGGCCGGAATGCTCGTGAAGGAGACTTCGGCCGCAGTCGGCTATCGCAACGTCAAAACATTTTCCGCGGAATTCCGCCTGTTCTACGGCAAATCCCCGCTCGATTGCCGGAAACGCCGTCCCGGCAGGTGACCGCCGAAAAATCGGCTCGCACGATTCCGAACCTTTATTCATTTTTCATGGCTCAAATTTCTCCTGCCTCCTATTGTGATTTCCATTCGTTTCAGGTAAAATATTAACATGAAACGCGGGGGGCCGGAACCGGCCGCTCGTTTTTCCGCAGGGAAAAGAAGGTCCGTTCACCATCAAAGAGGGGCCCGATTGGAAAAAGCTGGAACTCAGGCGCCGGATCCTGCCGGGCAGTCCGCTGGATTTCTCCGCCGTGGTGCCGCAGGATGCACCGGCCGGCCAATACGGTTTCGTCCGTTCCAACGATCAGGGTGAATTCGTTTTTGAAAATGCGCCGGGGAAGAAGATCCGTTTCTACGGCGCCAACCTCTGCTTCACCGCCAACTTTCTCGACAAGGCAGTCGCCGACAAGCTGGTGGAGTATCTGGTCCGCATGGGCTACAACGCCATCCGCTTTCACCATCACGACGGGCGGCTGGTCGATCCCGCCGTTTCGGATTCCGTGAAACTGAATCCGGAAACGCTGGACAGGCTCGACTACCTTTTCGCCCAATGCAAAAAGCACGGCCTCTACGTGACCACCGACCTCTACGTCAACCGGAACTTCAAAAGCCCCGCCACCGGCTGCTACGGACTGAAAGCGCAACTGCCCGTCGATGAACATGCGATGGAAAGCTGGAAGGATTTCGTGCGCAGCTGGATGACGCACCGGAACCCGTATACCGGACTCACCTGGGGGGAAGACCCCGCGCTGATCTCGCTGTGCCTGGTCAATGAAGACACGCTCAGCGCCAATTGGAGCGCGAATCCGAAGGTCGCGGCCCTCTACCGCAGCAAATTCACGGAGTGGAAGAAAGGGCGGGAGGGCGACGACCAGACGCTGTTCCGGGAATTCCTGTTCGAATTGCAGGGAAACGTACTGGACCGGCAGATCGATTTCGTCAAAAATGAACTCGGCCTCAAAACGATGATCACCAGTCTGAACTGGATCACGGATGCCCCGCTGACCCGGCTGCGCGAGAAACTCGACCTGGTGGATATGCACCAGTATTTCTCCCACCCGACCTTTCCGGAAAAAGCCTGGCAGATGCCGATCGGAGTCGATCAGGGCTCATCCATCCGGCGCGGCGCGAGCCTGCCCCGCGAAATGATGCCGACCCGGATTTTCGGCAAGCCCTTCACGGTCACCGAATTCAATTTCTGCAACCCGAACCGGTTCCGGGCCGAGGGCGGCCCGCTGATGGGCGCTTACGCGGCGCTGCAGAATTGGGGCGGGTTATGGAGATTCTGCTGGAGCCACTCCGATGCCGGAATCATCCGCAATCCCGGCCAGAACTCCTTCGATGCGTCCAACGACCCGATGCAGCAGCTCAGCGACCGCATCATTCTGGCGCTGTTCCTGCGGGGAAACCTCGCGCCGTCGAAAGCGAAAATCTCTTATCCCGTGGCGCCTTTTTCCAAAAACAGCCCGGCGATGTCTTATCCCGGCGATTTCGCCAATCTCGGGCTGGACGCCCAGATCGGCTCCCACGCGGCGGAACGGAAACTCCCCGCCGGAGTCGTGTGCTGGCGTCCCGGCATGAAAACGCAGGAGCCCCCCCGGATCAGACTGGACCGGAAGGCCGGAACGCTGGCGGTTTCAACACCGCTGACGGAGACGGCGACGCTGCCGGCGGGAGACCTCGCCGTAAAGAAGCTGCGGGTCAAAGACGCCTCCAAATTCATGACGGCGGCAGCAATCTCGCTGGACGGCAGGCCTTTGACCGAAAGCGACAGCATCCTCGTCATCCATCTCAGCAACATCAGCCAGAGCGGAGCCGGTTACGGCAGTTCCACCCTGCTTCGCGCCTGGGGGAATTCACCGGAACTTCTGGTCGAACGCTGCACGGCGACACTGGAACTTGAATGTCCGGGGACGCCGTGGCGGGTGGCTGCACTCGCGCTCGACGGCTCCGAAACCGGCGAAGTCCCGGGCAGCCTGAAAAACGGAGTTTTCCGCTTCACCGCCGACACGACGGCCTTCCCCGGCGGCGTTCTCGCCTACCACCTGTCGCGCTGAAACAACTCCCCCTTCCTATCCTGCCGTTCCTCCCGGCGGCAGGATTTTCATAATTCCATCATCGCTCAAAAGAAAGTGCCCTTTTTCCATGAACACGCCCGCCTTGTGCCCGGAAACTCCCTGCTACCGTGCGGAAATCAAAGTCGATATCCTCACGCCGACCGTGTTTCTCTACTCCACCGTCAACAACATGGCCATTTCGCGCGAACTGCCTTCGCTCCAGAGCATCACCGCATTCGAAAGCGAATTCCCCAGCGAAGACGTGATTATCGTCGGCGATCCCGTACACTCGAAGTTTCTGCTGGCCGGCGCGGTGACGGCAAATCGTTCCTTCACATTCTTCACGGCGGTCCGAGAAGCCCGGCGGCTGGTCAAAATCCTAGTTCGCCAGCCTTCGATCGGGCCGGAGGAGCCGCCGGAGGAAATCCTGATCCTGACCGGCAGCGACTGGCGGGAACTGCTGGTGCAGTATGCGGAGGCCGTGGCGGATAAAGCGGGCGTCAAACCCATGAAACCTGCGGAGAACCTGACCGGCTACTGCACCTGGTATTATTACTATACGGCAGTCTCCGCACAGGATTTTCAGGAAAATCTGAATGCGCTGCAGCTCCACAGGGAGAGTTATCCGGCGCGGGTGGTCCAGATCGACGACGGCTACCAGACCTTCATGGGCGACTGGTTCGACCGGAATGAACGCTGGCCGGAACCGCTTGAAACCGTCGCCCGGAGAATCCGCAAGGCCGGAATGAAAGCCGGCATCTGGCTGATGCCGTTTCAGGCCTCCACCGCCAGCCGGCTGTACCGCGAGCATCCCGACTGGTTCGTCACAGACGAAAACGGGGAAACCGCCGTCAGCGAGGGGTGGTCGCCGGACCCGGATCATCTCTGGGCCTGCCTCGACGCCACGATTCCGGCAGTGCGCGGCCACCTTGCGAATATCTTCCGGACATTCCGCGCGCAGGGCTTCACCTATTTCAAATTGGACGGTCTCGGCTTCGCCCTGAAGAACGGCCGCCGCCGCGACCCGGCGGCCACCGCCGTCAGCGCCTTCCGGCTGGGGCTGAAAACCATCCGGGAAGCCGTGCCCGATGCGTTCCTGCTGGGCTGCTGTTCGCCGTACCTGCCCTGTGCCGGCCTGGTCGATATGTGCCGCGTCGGGCCGGACACCCAGCCGGAGTGGGGAACCATGATTCCCCGGGCGATTCACTGTTCCCTGGAGCGCTGGTGGATGTTCGACCGCTGGTTCCGGGCGGACCCCGACGTGATGTTCACCCGGACGGACCGCATCAGGCTGACATTGGGGGAGTGCCGGCTCACGGTTCTGGTTGGAATTCTGACCGGCGTCACGCTGACCAGCGACAACCTCGGAACGCTGCCGCCGGACCGGCTGGCGCTCCTCCGCCGGGCGGCGCAACTGCGGATGCGGAACGTGCGGCCCGCGAAATGGCAGCTTAATTGTTATTTGAATACCTTTTCCGGCACCGTGGACGGCAAAGCGGCGCTGGCCGTCCTGAATGAGACGGAGCAGGAGATGACCGTGAATTTTTCCGATTTTGATCTGCCGGAGGAAATGGAGGAAATTCTCCAGCCGGCCGGAATGCAGAAAAGCCAGATTACCGTGGCGCGCCATGACGCGGTCCTGCTGGTTGCGAACCGGAGGGAAACAAAATGAAAAAACTGCGCAGATTCTTTGCATACCGCTCGTTCTGGCCGGAACTGGAGACCGTTCGGCGTTTCGGAGAAATCGGAATCAATACCGTGGCGGTTTTCCCTTCCAACACCTGCAATTCGCTGGGGGAACCCTACAGCAAATATCCGCCGAACTGGCTCTGGTTCGACACATACGATTTCGAGCCGGTCAAACGGCAGTTCGACGACCTGCTGTCGGCCAATCCGAACGCGGAATTTCTGGTCATGCTCGACCTGAATTCTCCGCTCTGGCTGACGCGGCAGCTGTATGCCGTAAACGGCGACAGTTATGCCAATCTTTCCGAAGCGGTTTCGATTCCGCGCTGGCGGGAGGCGACCGGAACCTACTGCGATGCGCTGGTTGACTTTCTGGAGGAACATTACGGCAGTCGAATCCGCGCCTATATCCCCGCCTGCGGAAGTACCGACGAATGGATGGATCTCTGTGACGGCGGCGCCGGAAAATATAAATCGGAACGCTATCGGGCCTGGTGCCGGGAAAAGGGCCTGCCGGTTCCGGACGACGTCCCCGCGCGTTCCCGGCGCAGCAGGTTCGGATTTGAAAATGTGCTGCGCGACCCGGCGACCGATGCCGAAAGCATCCGCTACTGGCGTTTCACCTCCAGCCTGGTCTGCGATACAATCCGGGAATTCGCGGATCGCGTCCGCAAACGCTGCGGCCGCGAAATCGAACTCGGCGTCTTCTACGGCTACATCCTCGAACTCGGCGGCGACTGGGTCAAGAAAGGTCACCTCGCCTATCAGGAACTGCTTGCTTCCGGCAGCATCGATTTCCTGATCAGCCCCGGCACCTATGAGCACCGGAAGATCGGCGACGGAGGCGGATTCATGGTTCCGATGGGAACGGTGCGCCGTTTCGGGCGGAACTACCTGCATGAATGCGACCAGCGCACCCACTGCTTCAATCCGAACCTTTCCCGGGCCGTCAGGCTCGAATTCCAACACTGGCAGGACGAAGCGGAAGATATCGCCGGGATGCGCCGGGAAATGGCGCTGTCCCTGATACACCACACCTCGCTCTGGTGGTTCGACATGTGGGGCGGCTACTATCAGTCGCCGGCGGTCTTCGACAATCTCGCCCGGATGAAGGAGCTCTGGGACCGCTATTCCGGCGACGATTCCCCCGGGCGCGCCGAGATCGCCCTGGTGGTCGATCCCGACGGGGCCGCGCTGGTCAACGATGAAGCGGCGGGGGCGGACCGTTTCCACCGCGACCTCTGCCATCTGCTCAACCGGGTCGGCGCGCCGTTCGAGGCGGTCAGCTTCGACGACCTGCTTGAACCAGGCGCGGCGGAAAAATACAAATTTCTGGTATTCGCCTCCATCTTCGAACTGAACGAAGAACGGCTTCGCCGATACCGGGAACGGATTGCCGGCGGCGGACGCACGATCCTCTGGCTCTATGCCGCCGGAATCAGCGACGGCATACAGATCCAACTCGAACGCAACCGGGAGCTTGCCGGAGTTCCGTTCGGCACTCCCGGTCTCTCCCTGACCGAATATGACAGCCACCGGACGCTCTACCTCTGCCGCCCGGAGGAGCTGACCGTGCCGCTGCTGCGGCAGGCGGTCCGCGATGCCGGAGTCCATATCTGGACGGAAGAAGAGGCCCCGGTATTTGCCAATGCCCGCCTCGCCGCATTTCATACCGCCCGGGGAGGAGAACGCAGCCTGATGTTTCCCGCGGAGGTGGCTGCCGTTACCGAACTGTTCTCCGGGCGGAGATTCGAGTTGAGGAATCACTGTCTGGCATACCCGTTCGACACGCCGGACACAGTGCTTTTCGAACTCCACGCCGACAGTTCCGGGCCAAGATGACCGGCAATGTGAAGCTATGAAAACGGCAGAAGAAACGCATACGGCATGTGTGCTCAACCGAATAATGTAAGGATAACTGAAGTGCATTGGATCGATTGGTGTATTGCAATAATCCCCCTGATTGCCATTTTGGGGCTGGCTGTCTATTCCGGACGTTACATCCGGGGAGTTGTGGACTTTCTCGCGGCGGGGCGCGTCGCGGGGCGCTATGTGATTTCCGTGGGCGACATGGCCTCCGGGCTGAGCGTCATGCTTCTGGTGGCGATGTGCGAGCAGAAATACCAGATCGGTTACGGCATCGACTTCTGGGCCAAAATCATCGTGCCGGCGGGCATCATCTTTTCGCTCACCGGTTACTGCACCTACCGCTGGCGCGAAACGAAGGCGCTGTCGTTCGGGCAGTTTCTGGAAATGCGTTACAACCGGCCGTTCCGCATATTCGCCGCCGCCCTGCGCACCGCCTCGGAAATGATCGCCAACGCGCTCAGCCCGGCGATCGCGGTGAATTTCTTCATCTATTTTCTGAAACTGCCGCACACGTTCACGGTCTGCGGCGTCGAGATTACCACATTTTCCTTTATTCTGGTCACCCTGATCATCTTGGCGTTGATCTGCATCTGGCCGGGCGGACGGGTCTCCCTGCTGCTGACGGACACGTTTCAGGGACTGCTGGCCTATCCGGTCTTCGTGATCATCACCGGATATGTTCTGCTCAATATCTCATGGGGGGCGGAAATCGCCCCCACCATGATGGACCGGGTACCCGGAGAAAGTTTCCTCAATCCTTATGACGTAAGCCGGCTGCGGGATTTCAATATCTTTTCGCTCGTCGTCTGGCTTTTCTCCACCCTGCTCAACCGTGCCAGCTGGTACGGCAACGACACTTCCGGTTCGGCGAAGACGCCGCATGAACAGAAAATGGCGGGAATTCTCGGCTCCTGGCGGAGCGGTTTCTCCACTGTCATGCTGATTACGCTCGCCATCATGGTCATAACCATCATGAACCACCGGAACTACGCGCCGCAGGCCAAAGTGATCCGCGACGCCCTTTCCGCGCAGGCAGCCGCCGAAACCATCGAATCCGATGCGGAACGCCGGCAAGTCATCGACGCGATCACGGCCATGCCCGAGCAGCGGCATATCATCGGCGAGGATCAGCCGCTGTCCCGCAAAGCCAACCTTGATACCAACGTATTCCGGAAAGTCCGGGACGTCGTCGGACAGGACGGCGACGGCAATTTCAAACTCCAGAGATTCCGCACTCTCTACCAGCAGATGATGCTGCCGGTGGTTCTCCGGGAAACGTTGCCGACCGGCCTGCTCGGGCTGCTTTCGCTGCTGATGATCATGCTGGTGCTTTCGACCGACGATTCGCGGATATTCAATGCTTCCGCGACCATTCTGCAGGACGTCATCATGCCGCTTCGCAAGAAGCCTTTCACGCCCCGGCAGCATCTGCTGCGGCTGCGGCTCTGTTCCGTCGGAGTCGCGGGATTTTTTCTGACCTTCAGCTTGTGGTTCGTTCAGCTGGATTATCTCAATATGTTCATGGTGATCATGACATCCATCTGGCTCGGCGGAGCCGGCCCGGTGATGATCGGGGGGCTTTACAGCCGCTTCGGCAATACAACCGGCGCATTCGCCTCGGTTTTCGCCGGTTCCGGAATCTCCGTCAGCGGCATTATTCTGCAGCAGAAATGGGCACGGCATATCTATCCCTTTCTGCAGGACCGGGGATGGGATGAAAGCGTCGGCAGCTTTCTGGCGGCGGCCAGCAGGCCGTTCAATCCGTACATCGTCTGGGAAATATCTCCGGAAAAGTTTCCGATCAATTCCTATGAAATTTTCATGATTGCAATGATCTCCGGCATCATTGCTTATACGGCCGGCTCGCTGGTCACTTACAGAGGCCCATATAATCTGGAACGCCTGCTGCATCGCGGCATTTACAGCACCGACGGCGAAAAAAAGCTCCATTCCGCCTGGACCTGGCGGAATATCATGAGCAAGCTGATCGGCATTACGCCGGAATACACCCGCGGCGACCGGATCATTGCGTGGAGCGTATTTTTCTATTCCATTGTCTATCAGCTGGGGATTGCATTCGCGGGGGTCGTCATCTGGAATCTGTTCGCGCCGTGGCCGCTCGAATACTGGAGCATATACTTTTACATCACGATTCTGCTGGTTCCGGCCGTCAGCGGCATCATCACGACGGTATGGTTTACCTGGGGCGGCGTGCGTGATACGCTTCAGCTGTTCCGGGATTTGAAGGCGCGGGTGGACAATCCGCTCGACGACGGAAGAGTGGCCGGCCAGGTTTCTCTGGCGGATCGGTTCGTCCTGGACAAGGCGGCAGAGAGAAAGAGCGTCAACGCGAATTTCACAGGAAAAGACGAATGAGGTTTTCCGCGATTCGGGCGAAAAATCCGCACGGTCCGTTGCGCGAAGCGCAGAGAGGCCGCGCCACGCAAAAGGGGCGCTTCTTTACAGGCGTCAAAGCGTTCGGAAATCCAATCCGAAGCGGGCCAGGTACTTGCTCAGCCGGTCGGAGTCGTTCGAAGAGCTCTTGTTCCGCCGCGAAACCGCGAACAGCTTCTTACCCGCTTCCGCCAGCGTTTTCGACTGCCGGCAGATCTCGACAACCTTCTTCAGCTGCGCCAGGTCAAAAAGATCATACCGGACGGCATAGTCCGCTCCCAGCAGCGAGGCGAGCCCGGCATCCGGCTCTGCGTCCGGATGACGGCCGGACGCCCGGGCGATCTCCCGGTTGACTGTCTCAAGATCGATCCGGCCCCCGGAAGCGAGCGTCGCCATCCGAGTCACCATCGCATTCAGGTCGCGGAAATTCCCCGGCCAGGCGTTCCCCGGCGCGAGCGCGAATTCCAGAAAGCGTTTGCGCGCTTCCCGGTTGAAGGTGACGCGCTTCCCGCTTTTTTCCGCATAACGGTTTAATTCATACTCCAGATTCGGTTCGATGTCCTCCCGGCGTTCGGCCAGTCCCGGCAGCTCGAAACTCCAGAGGTCGATCCGGGCGAGAAGGTCACTCCGGAATCGCCCGGCCGCAACCTCCGCATTCAAGTCCCGGTTGGTGCCGCAGATCAGCTGGAAGGAACTGCCTTCCTCGCGGTCCGAGCCGAGCGGCAGGAACCGTTTCTCTTCGACCGCGCGGAGCAGCATCGCCTGCTCATCGCTCCCGAGCTCACCGATTTCGTCCAGAAACAGAATGCCGCCGTCAGCGGCCTTCAGGAGACCGGCCCGGTCGGAAACGGCTCCGGTGAACGCCCCCTTCTTATGGCCGAAAAGCCCACTCATCGCCTGATCTCCGCGCAGGGTCGCGCAGTTGACGTCCACAAAGCTCCCCTTGAGCTGGCCGTTCATCTTCTTGAGTTCATAGATCCGCCGGGCCAGCTGCGACTTGCCGGCTCCGGTCGGCCCGGTCAGCAGGATCGGCTCGGTCGAACGGATCGCCACACGCTCGATGGTTTCGATCAGGCCGTTGAACCGGGCATTCCGCGTGGCGATGCCGGATTTCAGGAAATCCAGATCATTGTCCCGTTCGACGGCAAAGCGCTGCGCCAGCAGGTCGTAGCGGGAGAGGTCGAGATCGATGACCGTGAACGAGCCGCGCGCGCAGTTCCGCCGGGTCGGCTGCGTCTGAATGAGCTTTCCCGGCAGATGATGCGACTCATTCAGCAGGAACAGGCAGATCTGCGCCACATGCGTGCCGGTGGTGATGTGGATATAATAATCGTGCTCCTCGGCGGAAAAGTTTTTCTCCCGGCTGAAGTCGTAAAGCTTCGAGTAAACCTCACCGAAATCCCACGGGTCGCGGAACGCAATCGCTTCCGCAATGACCTCCGTATCCGGGGAGCAAGTCCGGATATCTTCCTCAACCCTCCGGCACAATGCCCGGAAGTCCGGCTGATACAGCAGATAATAGCGGTCGAAATGCAGTTCCTCCTGCATGGCGAGCGCGACCGAGGGGCGCCAGACGCCCCAGCGTCCTTCGCCGCGCCCGTGATTGTCCAGCGTACTGCCGAGAAGCGAGACCAGAATATTCATTTTCTATCTTATTTTATAGTTATTATCTGAAATAATAGAAAATAATCTATCACATCAAATTCATTTTGCAAACCGGAAATCATGTTTGAGCGGCGGAATGCACATCATCAGAAGTTGGCACGCTCTTTGCTGAAGATATCGCAAACACCCGTTCCGGGCAGGACAAAAACAGGAGGATCACATGGGACGCTCCAAAGCTTTTCGACGTTTTCAGGACAGACAATGGAAAAAGAGGGCAAAGGAGCTGCTCCTGATGCACCGGCAGAATCTGCATGAATGGGAGTTGCCGGACAGCAGAGAGATCGGCCGCCTGGCCGGTTGCCACTGTCGGCCGTGTTCCTGCTTTATGTGTGGTAATCCGCGCAAATTTTTTTCAGAGCTTTCTTTGCAGGAACGAAGAGTCGAAATTGATTTTCAGGAAGAAGTGCAGTCATATCGGCAGGCTTCTTGACGGAATACGACATAAGGGGAAACGGAAATGATTGAAATCGACGGAAGCTGCGGCGAAGGCGGCGGGCAGATCCTGCGCAGCTCTCTCTCCCTTTCGGCCCTGACCGGCCGGGAGATGCGTGTTACGAATATCCGGGCGAAACGGCGCAAGCCGGGCCTGATGCGGCAGCATCTGACCTGCGTGAAGGCCGTCGCCGAAATCTCCGGAGGTTCGACCTGCGGCGCCGAAATCAGTTCGCAGGAACTGGTGTTCTCGCCGGGGAAACTCCGGGCCGGCGATTACCGCTTTGCGGTCGGCAGTGCCGGAAGCGCCGTCCTGATCGCGCAGACGGTCCTGCCGCTGCTGCTGCACGCCGAAGCGGCCTCCCGCGTGGTGATCGAGGGCGGAACCCATGCGGCGAACGCTCCGGTCTTCGACTACTTCGAACGGGTGTACCTGCCCTGCCTCCGCCGGATGGGAGCGGAGGTGACGGCGGTGCTGGACCGGGTCGGTTTCTATCCGGCGGGCGGCGGAAAAATCGAGCTGTCGGTAATTCCGGTCCGGGAGTGGAAGCCGCTGGTCATCGACGAAACAGGGGTTCCGAAAGCCGCGCGGCTCGTCTCGATCAGCCACGGCATCGATGCGAAAATCCGGGACGACGAACTCGCATTCTGCCTCGCCGCGCTGGATCGGCCGGACGGCTTCGAAACGGAATCGCGGGAGGTCGATTCCCCCGGCCCCGGCAACGTGATGTTCGCGGAGCTGGAGTTCGAACACGTCACGGAGCTTTTCAGTGTCTGCGGCGACTTCGACCTGTCGCGCAAAGCGGTCGGCGAACGGGTTGCGGGCATGGTCAACCGGTACCGGGCACTTTCGGCGCCGGTCTGGCGGTTCCTCGCCGACCAGCTGCTGCTGCCGATGGCGATCGGCGCGGGCGGAGCATACCTGACCTGCCCGCCCGGCAGACATACGCAGACCAATATCGAAGTCATCCGGAAGTTTCTGGAAATCGGAATCACCGTGGAAAACAGACAGAACGGTCAATACAGGATTGAGGTGAAACAATGAAATGGATCAAGAACGAAGAGTCGTACCGCATTCCGGTCAAAAGCTGGTGTGCCGAGGTCGAACCGGGCGCGCTGAAACAGGCCGGCAACCTCGCCGCCCATCCGGTGCTGGCGCACCATGTCGCCCTGATGCCGGACTGTCATCAGGGTTACGGCATGCCGATCGGCGGAGTCGTCGCGGCCCGCGACGCAGTCATTCCGAGCGCGGTCGGCGTCGATATCGGCTGCGGCATGGTGGCGGTGGAGACCGGTGTCCCGGCGGAACGCCTCGCCGGGATGAGCTTCCGGCGCAGTATACTGGACCGGCTCAAAGAGCGCATTCCCGTCGGCGAAGGCGTGTCGCACCGGGAAAAGCAGGAGTGGGAAGGCTTCGAATCCTACCTCGACAACAACGGGCAGGTCGCCGATTTCGCCAATGCGCTCGACCGGAGAAATCTCGGAACGCTCGGCGGCGGAAACCACTTCATCGAGATCCAGAAATCCGACGCCGGTTTCATCTGGCTGATGATTCACTCCGGCAGCCGGAATCTCGGCAAACGCGTCGAAGAGCTGTATCACCGCAAAGCGCAGAGACTCAACGCGCTTTACCGCGTGACGCTTGCCGACCCCGACCTAGCGTTCCTGCCGATCCGGGAACAGGAGGGGCACGACTATTTCCGCGACATGCTTTTCGCGCTGCGTTATGCGCAGGAGAACCGCCGCCGGATGATGGCGGTTTTCAAGGAGACGCTGACCGAATTCGTGCCGGAGACGGAATTCCTCCGCGAAGTGAACATCCACCATAACTATGCGGCGTTTGAAGAGCATTTCGGCGAAACGCTCTGCATCCACCGCAAGGGTGCGACCAGCGCGAAATCCGGCGAAATCGGCATCATCCCCGGTTCGATGGGAACCGCCAGCTATATTGTGCGCGGACTCGGGAATCCGGAGTCGTTCATGAGCTGTTCGCACGGCGCCGGCCGCCGGATGAGCCGGATCGCGGCCTGCTCCACGCTCACCGTGGAGGAGTGCGATGCGGCGATGGCGGGAATCGCCTGCGGACGCTGGCAGCCCTACCGGAAGCACGGCAAGGCCAAAGGCCGTCTTGACCTCTCCGAAGCGCCTCAGGCCTATAAGGCGATCGACGAAGTGATCGAATCCGAGCTCGATCTGATTGAACCGCAGGTCCGCCTGACGCCGCTGGCCGTCCTGAAGGGATGACCCGGTTCCCTGCCCGCGCCGTGAATCTCCATGGTGCGGACAGGATGGACAAAGGGAATATTTTCCCGTTTCCCGAGTCGTTATCTGAAATTCGCGTGCTATATTACCGGAAGTATGTCTGCGGAATTCTTTATTGATGTCAAACCAAACGCAAGGAGAGTCCATGCTTTATTCGGCATATCGCCCGACGCCCCTGGGACGCATTCTGCTGGCTGGTGATGGGGACCGGCTGACCGGTTTGTGGTTCGAAGGGCAGAAATACTTCGCCGCATCGGCCGGGGAGCCGATGACGGAGAAGTCGGATCTGCCGCTGTTCCGCCTCGCCGGCAGCTGGCTGGATGAGTATTTTCACGGTCAGAATCCGGCGATTGCCGATCTGCCGCTGGCGCCCAGGGGCAGCGTGTTTCGCCGCGCGGTCTGGGATATTCTCCGTGAAATTCCGTATGGGGAACTCACGACTTACGGAGCAATCGCCGCACGGCTGGCAGTCCGGACGGGGCGGAAGAGCATGTCCGCCCAGGCGGTGGGCGGGGCGGTGGGACACAATCCCATTTCGATCATCATTCCCTGCCACCGGGTGGTTGGAACTGACGGCAGCCTGACTGGTTACGCCGGCGGCCTCGACCGGAAGATCAAGCTGCTCGAACTTGAAGGCGCGAAGCGAACCTGCCTGTTCGTTCCGAAAAAGGGAACCGCATTGCAGGCAGAAGAAAATTTCCGCAGCTACTGTTGCCGGAAGCCTGAAAAATCGCGTTTTTGAGGAAAAAAGTCCAAATTTTTTCGATTTTCAATTTGCCTTTTTCCTCAAATCGTACTATGTTAAGAAACATTGAAACGCTCCGGCATAGCTCAGCGGTAGAGTAGGTGGCTGTTAACCACTTGGTCGCTGGTTCGAATCCAGCTGCCGGAGCCATTTTTACCCTCAAAATGTACCCTAAAGGTGCCATTCTTTACCACCAAGACTTTCATTTCCCAGTTCAACGGCTATATTGAGCCAAAACAGGATTTTACCACAAGGAGTGCGTAAGATGGGAAAGAAATGCAAAGTCAAACTTGACGTTGGAACCGTTTACCAGAAAGAGGAAGGCGGCACCTACTACTTCCGTTACCAAGTCCAGCATGAACGCAAATGCGTCAGCTTGAAAACCTCCAATCAGGAAGAAGCTCTCGAAAAAGCCCGGAAACTGCTCCCGATTATTCAAGCCACCACCGAGGAAGTCATCTCCGCTCACGTCAAAGTCGCACGGCACCTCGTGAAACAGGCACGCCCGCTGCCTCTCTCCGAAATCTGGAACGTCTACTCTAAACACCCTCAGCGCGCAATCCCCGCCACCGTCCGGGAAGAACTGGCCTATCACTCCACGCTGGACGAAATGATCCGCTACTTCTCCCGTTACAGCAACGTGAAAGATGTCAAGGATGTTACACCGGCCATGGCGGAGGACTTCGCAAACCATCTCAGAACCATGCAGATTTCCGTGGCAACCCATAACCGGAAAATCGTCCGTATCCGTCGAATCTTCGGAACGCTGAAAGATTATCTGAGCATCGAAAATCCTTTTGGCTCATCGGTATTGTTGAGAAAGGAACGCGAAGAACAGGGAACCTTGGTACGCCGCATCGCCTTTACGCGGGAACAGGAGGAGGCCATCCGCAGGGAACTGGACAATCCCCACCGCAAGCTGATGAATAAGGCGGAAATCAAAGTCGTCTATTACATCGGGATGTATACCGGTCAGCGTCTGAAAGACTGTGCGCTGATGCAGTGGCGAAACATTGATTTGGAACAGAAGCGTATCTGGGTCAAACAATTCAAAACCGGGAAAGAAGTGCTGATTCCGATTGCGGAACCGTTGCAGGCGGTTCTTCGGGAAGCTCGGAAGTGGCAGACGGATTCCTATGTCTGCCCGAAGGTCGCCGCCCGCTATCAGATCGTGGATGAAAGAGGCAAGGAAATTGGCGACAGCCTGGTCAATATTGATGTTCTGCGGGTGATCAAATGGATCGGGCTGGAACCGTCCGTGGCAACCCCGGGACGTAAAAGAAAGGCCACGGTCTACGGCTTTCACAGCCTCCGTCACAGTTTTGCCAGTTTCTGCGCCGAAGCCGGTGTCCCGAAAGCCGTAGTTGTTTCGATCCTCGGCGCGGATTCTTCCATCATCGACCGCTTCTATACCCATGTGGGCGAGGATGCCCAACGCGCAGCCATCGAAGCGATCAGCGGTGGAACTTCGACGACTCCGGAACAGCGGATCAAACAGGTGCTTGAATATGTCGGTTCGCTGGCGACTGTAAGTTCTGAAGTTTCTCATATCGTTTCTCTGCTATCCGGAAAATAATAAGATTTTTCTTGTCAAAACACTTCGCCGACTATCCTTTTCGGAACAGTCAGCGAAGTGTTTTGTTGTTTCAAATTTCATAAATTTCACAGCGCATCACTCTCATTTTCGCTTTGAGTTAGAAATATATACTTTTGCATATTTACAAATATAATTATCGCATATATACAAAGGTAATTTACTGATTGTAAAAATATAATTTAAATATAAAATCACTTGATTTTCTTCATTTTACGTTTATTTTATATTTACAGAAATGGTCATTCCATTTTTCTGAGCCCGTAAAAAGTATCACAATTGAAACGGAAAGTGAAAACAATGTCGGAACCGCCAACATGCCTTATTCCGCAAAATGCTCAGACGCCTTTTGATTGCTGGAATTTGCCAGATGAGGGAAACAGGATTTTTTGGCATCCAGAATTGAATATCCCGGCGGAAGGGCTGACGCTGATGACCGGCGAAGGTGATCTTACCGCTTTGGCCTTCGATATTGCGTGTCGTTGTATGAATCTGAACTTGGGGAAACTGTTATATTTGCGTTCCGACAACTTTCCTGAACATAGTCCTTTTCCCGCATTTTTAACCAAATGCCTCCCTGCGCCCTGGGGAGTCATCAATATAAAATTCAGTACCGATTTGCAATATTGGCCGCTTGATCTCAGCGGTATTCCGCCGCAGCGAAATTTCATGTGGCTTGTTATGTCCAGCAAAAAAATGATTTGGAAACGTTGGCCGTATGCCACCTCAAATACACGATCCAGCCTTGAAGCGAATTTGGATCTTTGTGCAAAAGCCGGAAACAAGTTCACATTTCTTATTCTGGAAGGTCAGGTGAATTTTGAAGAAAAACCTGATTTTTATGCCACGATGAAGCGTCTGAAGAATAGTGGAATGACCGTTTTGATCGTGACCCCCAAGCCGCCCCGTGGAATCTCCCGCAATGCCATATGGGATACTGTTATCACGATGAAAAAATGGCGAGCGCATCACTGTGGAAATCACAGACTGGTCGCCGATATTCGAACTCGTACCGGCAAGCGAAATTGCCAGGTACGTTATCAGGAATACGGGAACCTCTGGATTTGCGTCCCGGATAAAAGAGATCTTCTTCGGGAACCGGTCAGGGAAATGATGGCTGCCGGACTGAATGCAAAGCAAATCGTCGCAGCCATCAATGCACGGTATCAAGGATTGAATAAACCGCTGACCGAATCCGCTTTGGCCGCGATGAAGCGTTTTTGGGGATTTCGGACTTACAGGCCGGAAAAGAAACCACGGACAAAGCGAACGGTTCAGCGGAACGTTGGAGCTTCAGATTTCCGATGAAATAATGTAGTCAATCACATCGGTATTGCGGTACCGCACCGCTGATCCGACCATTTTTCTTTTGAACGGGAAAGCACCTTCGGCTTCGAGTTTTTTAAAGTTGCTGTGACTGATTCCGAGCATTTCTGCGACCTCCTGCTGATCCAGCAATTTCGGAATAACTGCGGGCTTGGGAATGCCGTGCTCCGCAAGGCTGGTTAGCTGAGAAATCGCCTCGTTGTATTCCGGCAGCGAAATAATTCCCTCTTCCGCGACCGGGCGCATAATCCGTTTGAAAAAGCGGACGGTTGTCATTGAAATTCTGACTTCATTCATGTATGCGCCCCTCCTTTTGAGCGCATACGATTGCGGTCTGCGAATATTTTTTACCTTTGATCCTGCATTATCTTATAGGATTCCCTAACTGTAAAACTCCCTCCATTCTGCATTGCCGACAGTCGCCATATGAAAAACTGTGGAAATGCGAGCGGCAGACAGCTGTCTCCAGTCCGGTTATTAGAAATAGCAACCATAAAATAGCAACGATAAGAAGCCATAACCCATAAAACCATAACAAACGATAAACAGAAAATAAAAGAATAGCCTAGAGATAAGATACGGAAGTTGATTTCTGATGATTGTTCGAATCCTTCATGAGAACAATTACTGAACAGAAATCAACCATACCATATTCAACAGAAACTTATTCGAAGGAAGAAACCATGCCGAAAAGACACCATCATACGGAAAGCCGGTTAAACAATTTATCCGTAAATGCCGATCCGGAGCATCCCGTTTATCGTGAAGCAACTACCGAGATTCAAAAACGATTGCGATATATGGTTGACAAACACAGCCAGGTATTTGTAGGGCATTTGGAGTTCCGTTTCCCTCCTGAAATGGAAACCCAGAATAACAATCGGCATATTTCCAATGCGATACGCAAATGCCGGATGAAGTTGAAGCGGGAGGGGATCGACGCCCAGCTTGTCTGGGCACGAGAACAACGTAATTCCGATCAACCGCATTATCACTGCTATCCGATCTGTGACGGCAATAAAGTACAGCATGTTCAGCGGGTGGCCGGATTCCTCAATGAAATCTGGTCCCGTGAGATTGGCGCATCCCCTGAATCCAATTATGTACGGTATTGCCCTCCGCAGGAACGGGCGGACAACAATACCGGCATACGGATTCGCCGTCATGGTTCGGATGCGGAGGAGCAACTGCATAATGCCTCTCACTGGATGAGTTATGCCGCAAAAGTGAATGAAAAAGAGAAGACACCGGAGGGATGTCGGATGTTCGGATTTACGCAGATACCGAAGGCATGATTGAAACGGCTGTAAAAAAATACAGCACGCTTCCTATGATATGAGAGTCCGGCAGGGACCGGCTGATGATAATTGGATTACCGGCTCGTGTGCGGTAAAACGCACCGGCCGGACAGCTCAAAAGTTCGTTTTATTTTTGGAACAACAATATTATGACAGGCATTCTCCTGCCGTTTGCTCATAACACTCCAAACGAGGTAAAATCATGACCAATGCAGAATTGAACACATTTCTCGACCTGGAATGGAACTGTGCCGCTTTTACGCCGGAAAAAATATCCGTTTCAGCGCCCTTATCCCCGAAGCAGTGGGCGCGCATCATCTCACGGCATCCGGAACTCCAGGAGTTTTGTTCGTTTGCGGAGTTCACTCCCGCCGACTGGGTTGTCGTCCTTGAAAAACAACTGCCTTTTGCATGGCGCTGCTCCTGCTGGAAAGATTTCACCCCGCATCAGTGGCAGCGACTGTTACGGCACCAGCCGACTTTGCTCCATTATTGCGAAATACCGGATCATCCGGCTGTGCGGAGTGGGCTGCTGGCGAGTGACTGGCCCCTTGAAAAAGAGATCGATACGAGTGATTTTACGCTCGGCGACTGGTTTTGGACCGTCAAGCATAATCCGAGCACGTGGTTTCAATGTCCCTGCCGGGAACAGTTCACGAAACCGATGTGGTGGAGCCTCCTGTACAGCTCCGCTGATCTGCTGCCGGATTGCCCGTGCCTTGACCAGTTCAGTGACGAAGACTGGCGTCGTCTTAATATCGTTCCGAAATTAAAGGACCGGATACGCAATTGCGAGCAGTTCCGGAAATTGATCGACCTGACCAAGTATCCGTTCCGCAATTCCAAATTCAATGAATGATCCATCTGATATTCCGGCATGAATCGAAAAAAGAGACACGCATCGTTACTGCGTATCTCTGAGTTTTCAGCCATCTACGCTTTGAATCGCAGATGACATTTCGGACAGCGGTACAGACCGATTACATTTTCATCGATCAATTTGCCCGCCTGAGCGCCGATCACACCCCCAGAAGTGATTCCCCAGAGGAGATTCAACACGACTCCGGCAGCCGCACCGATGGCAGTGCCGGCAACTCCCAATGCACTTCCCGCACGGGCGCCGCGAACCATGCCGACGATTACCGTTGCTCCTCCCGCTGTAATCCCGGTTGCGGTTCCGATCGTACCGGCTTGATGAAGCGGGTTGGCAATGGAGGAACATTTTGGACAGAAAACTTTTGCCATAATCACGATTCCTTGTTTTAAGATGATAAGACCGGCGACCGAGGCCGCCGGGGTGCATGATACTCCGGAAATCGCACCATTTTTTCCGGAGGGCGTACCAGGGCAGAGCGCCGTGGACTACTTCCAAAGTTCCGCCGGTTTGCCGTCCAGTCCGAACAGCCGGGTCAGGCTGCGGTAACACTGGTCAGTACGGGCGGGACTGTATTTCTTGGCGGTTTCGGTGAAGGCGTTCAACAGGCTCCACCGGGTCGGTTCGGCAAACTCCTCATGCCGGGGATGTTTGAATTCCTTCCAGACGGTCAGAATATCGCACGATGGAATCGCCTGACGCTCCGCCGCCACCACCAGCGAAGCACGAACTTCATCATCATTGAGTTCATCGATCTTCAACTCCTCTGCTACATTTTCCAAAGTCAGAAACTCCAGTTCCAGAGCGTTCACGGCTTCCAGAACCAGACCGTTCAGTTCGATCCGGGAGGTGTGGCGACGCTTCAGAACTGTACTCCCTCCGAAGCATAAATTACTGCACACGTGGACACTGATCCCGGCGGACAACCCAACCGCAATCGTGCGGTCGTGGCTGTTGCGGATGCCGATGCAGCGGCTCCACTCCATGCTCGAACTTTTGTTGATCCGGATCATGCCGAACATCCGCTGTCCGTCACGGGCCAGGCCGTACTGCTCCTCAAGGATCGTCCAGCGATGCGCTTTCACGACATCCGTTACAGCGTCGATCACCTCGCTATGGGGAACCGGCTTCCAGCTCGCGGTAGCGGTCGGAGTCGGAACCAGTGCGATCTCGTCACGTCCGACGAACTTCCCTTCACACATCGTCAATCCCATAATCTTTTACTCCTGTTGTTGTTTTTTATTGAAATGATTGTATATTAGAGGAAACAGGAGGGATACACCATGAGTCCGACAAAAATCACCGAAGTAACTTTGCCGAACGGAGTAACCGTTCCTGTCGTTTCTGCCGTGGAAACAGATGATGCCACCACAGAAACCTTGCGAAATGTTGCCGCGAAAGCCGGTTCTCATGCGGTTGAAAACGCCTTGTCGCGCGGCGTGTCCGTTACTGTCGCCAAAGCAGACAAGATTATAACAATCCATCCGGACGGCAGCGAAAGCATCATCGGAGCGTTGTAGACCGATGACTCCGCGTCTGAGAATGCTTGCCGGTCCCAATGGCTCAGGAAAATCGACTCTTGCAGCCCAGCTGAGTTCAGATTATGCCGTCAATCTCTATCGCTTTTTGAATGCGGATCTGCTCTTTGCCGAAGTGGAGCAAAGCCACCGGACGGCCTGTCCGTTTTCAATCGACAATGCCGAACTTGTGCAGTTCGTAGCCCGGTCAACCTATCCCCGGGAATATAAACGTCCCTTTGAATCGGGGGAGATTTATATTGACGGAGAAGATTACCTGCACTTTTCGGCGAACGGAATCAATTCCTATTCCGTGGCAATCGTCGCCGACTTCTTCAAAGAGCAATACTTGAAGCACCGGATCAGTTTTTCTTTTGAAACGGTGTTTTCACATCCTGCCAAAATCGATGTCCTCAGACGGGCACAGGCAGCCGGATTTAAGACCTACATGTACTTCGTTGCGACCGAGAATCCCGTGATCAACGTAAACCGGATCAAGGAACGGGTCGCCCTGGGAGGACATGATGTTCCGGAAGAGAAAACCCGGTCGCGATATTTGCGCTGCATGGAACAAGTCCGTTATGCTTTGCCATATTTAAACCGGGCCTACTTTTTCGACAACTCAACGGAGCAGTCGATTTATCTGGCGGAGTATGAATCGGAGGTCGGCTTCTCTCTGCATTCAGAGCTCCTGCCATCCTGGTTCAGACGCTTCGTGCTGGGTGAGTAGACTGAGGTCGAATGCCAGGATTTACAACGTTCCCGATACGGACACTCCGCACAGGCGAACGATGTTTCATTCGGCAGGAACACGCCTTTGTTGATCGCATCTTGCGCCCGGTTCGCCAGCGCCTCGAAGCGCCGGAAATCGTGAAATCCGCGACTGGTATAGTGCGATTCACAACCCGGATTCTTCGTCTTGGTGATGACATCGAACCGAAAGAGCGGAGCCGTGCCGTTCAGCTTCTCATAAGCATACGAAAAGACCGTCGCCTGAAGATCGCGGTCGGCTTTCCCGGCTGGCCAGCGGCTCGCGGAGGTTTTCCAGTCCACGATACAGGCATCCCGTCCGTCCTGAACAATCAGATCGTACTCACCGATCAGGGGCTTGTCCAAACCGGGAACGTCAATCCTGAACGCCTGCGCAACGCCCTTGACAGTGTAGTAATCCGGCCAGTTTGCCAACGCCGCATCCAGCATCTTGGTCGCAAGAGCGATCACCGTGTCGAAGTTCTCGCCTTCCTTGTAGATCAGGTTCGGGGTAGCTTCGGCTTCGATCTTGAACGCCTCTTCAAACTGTCCGACGATCTCATCACGGGTCAGCGAGCCACCCATCATGCATTCCCACGCCTGGGCGGTCAGCGCCGCGTGGAATGCCCGTCCGAACGGGAAACAAACCGAAGTTCGTTCAACCTCAGCCTGTTCCACGTAACGGTAGAAATACTGCAACTGGCAGATATTCAAATAAGTATTGAACGCGCTGTAGCTCCAGTGTGGTTCCTGCCGCAGTTCGTCGATGGTCGCCATTACGCCGCCCTCCATTCGTCGATCTGATCCGAACACTGCTGCCGGGTCAGATGCTGGATGTCCGGCACCTGAAACCGGGCCGCGATCTGCTGCGGAGTGATGCCGCGCTGCCGGGCGAGATCAAGCAGATACGAAAGCTGTTTCGGGCTTGCCGGACCATTGTTCTGACGGTCTCCAGCCCTCCTGCCTTGCGGAGCGTTTTTCGACCTGTTTGAAGCCGGATAAGTACCGTAATTACGAGGGGAGTTCCCATGCAGTTCCGCTTCGACCGAGTTTCGTACCAGATCGAACGTTTCGTGAATCCGGGCCTGAAGAGCCTCGCCGGACAACCCGTCCGGCAGTTCCACTTCGACTGACGCATGATAGCTCTGGCTGGAATATTCCTCTCCGGCCGGAACCTTCTTTGAATATGACGCATTGAGTTTCAACATAATCATTCCTCCATAAAAGACGGATAGCCGGGAGCCTCGCAGCTCCCGGCTATCCGTCCGTTTTTGTTTTGTGGTATTTCGCTAAATCGCCATCCTGATCCGCTCGATGGCGCGTTTCGCCTGAACGAAATCCCGCTCTTTCTGCTTTTGCGCAAGCTGAACTTCCTTGACCTTGCGTACCAGCAGGGTTGATTCGTCCAGGGCGAGTTTGAGTTTATTCCGGAACGTATCGATGGTATTGCAGAGTTCATCCAGCGGATTGGTTCCGGGTTCATGGTTCGGGGCGACCGTCTGCACCGGGGCAGACACCACTTTGTTTTCGATGTTTTCCATTTTGCTTGTCTCCTTTTCTGGTTGATGTTTGGGTAATATGTGAATCGGCATCGCAAGATACCGGCCGCTGCCACCCTCGGCAATGACCGGTATCCTGCCGTCCGAATGTGCCCGAAACTTCGTGTAGCCCTGCTGAAGCATCCGCAGCAGAACATACTTGTTGAGCGCCAGTACCGCGCGGGGTTGAGCGCCGATCACCGTTGCCTCCAATCGCAGTTCCATATTCGGGAAGTTGTTCGGAATCACGGCGACGCCGCCCGGAACCACGTTCAGCTCGATCGCGTGAAACGGCGGACTGTCGGGAACCGCTTTCAGAAACGTGATGACCCGTTCCGGCTCGTGAATCTCAATCTGATAATCCAGCGTCTTGTCGGCAGGAATCACCTGCTTCCAATCGGGAAAGTTGCCCGGCAATGCCTTGCCCTGCCACTGGAAACCGCCGATTACGATACGGAACAGCCGCTCATTCCGGCAGCGCCAGAGGTGCAGCGTGCCCGCTCCCACCAGCCGTGCGGTCAGCAGCGCCAGCGGAAACGGCAGCGTCATATCCTCCGGGATTTTCAATGGACACGGCAAATTGAGCAGCTCCTTGCCGTTCGTTGCGGTCACGCCGTCGCGGGAAAGGTTGATCCCCCGCAACGCAAGTCGCGCTTCACGCAGATTCACCACCGGGGCCGCCAGCGCCAACAGCTTGCCGAAATCCGGCGGCAGTTCGACCGTTACCGCGTCATTCGGGACGACCTCCATTTCCGGCCAATCGAGCCGCTTGCCGTTCACTTCGACCTCGCCGCTACGCGTGGAACGGATCAGTTCCCGCAGAGCCTTATATTCGACCGCGAACTCCTCCATCTCCCCGGCATCGCCGATTACTTCGACCGTGACGGATTCCACGCCATCGGTAACGGTCAACCAAACCTGTTCCCCGACACCGAGAAACCGCACCGACCGCTGTACCTCCACCGGAGAAGTCTGCGACACCACCTTGCCGAGCACTTTCAACGCCTCAAGCAACACACTCTTCCTGAGCTTCATCTTCACCACCTCCATGCGATTAAAACCAATCAGCCCCACCGGTCACAAAGACCGACAGGGCTGATCACTCATTCAGGCCGATTACTTCAGCCTGCCATCACGAAGGTTATATATAGATGAAATTCGTCTGAACTGCACAAAACAACAATTATTGTCGTCAGACCCAAAAATGTTCAATTGAGAAGGAGGAAAATTTAACAGACTTAAACACTTCCATCTCAATATCCGTTTTATCTTTAACCCATATAGAACAGGATGAAAGAACTCACAGCTTGCAGCGTGCTTTACCGGGAGAAATGCCGTGCTTGCGCCGGTAGAGGCGGATAAAATAACCGGCACTGTCGAATCCACATTCGGCAGCAATTTCCGCGATGGAGAGGTAAGAATTCTTCAGCAGTTCTTCGGCACGGGCAAGGCGGAGATCATGCAGATAGCCGAGTGGCGGAGTCCCGCAGTAGTCCGTAAAGAGCTTGCGCAGCAGTGACACACTGATTCCGGCATACTCCGCCGTCGCTTGGACCGTGACGGGACGAGTGAGATTTTCATGCAGAAATTCAAGGGCTTTGCGGAGTTTCGGGTGCTGTCGGGTGGAGAGGGATTGTTTCTGCTCGAAAGCGGAGAGCCTTTGCAGAAAGCTCAGCAGCAGAGCCGATGCCCCCGTAAGATCGTTTTTCTCGGTCATATCGCACAGTTCAAGAAACATGCGGATGGTCCGCGTTTCACCGCCAAGGTCAAGAGAACGCCAGTGTTGGGCGAAAAGAACCGGATTCGCTTGAAAAACACAGAAGATGTTGTCTTCGCCCGGATCATCGATCTGGTTATGGATCACCTCCGGCGGGATGACCAGCAGTTTGCCGGGAGTGCCTTCAAAGATTCCGGCCGGACTTTCTACCCGGCAATGCCCGTCGAGTACATAGATCAGTTCACAGCCGCCGTGTTGGTGTGGAGCGACATTGCCTATTACCTTGCGCCGCCACGCATAGAAGAGCAACGGCAGTTCCACCGATTGTACGCTCATATCGATCCCTTTCGTTGATGGGTGCAACATAACGCCGTTTTTCGGCATTTTCCAGCGATTCTGGCGATTTGTGCCATTTATTTATCTATTTGTACCCAAAATACAGTTGGTTCGGATTATAAATTACGGTATAATATAAAAAGAAAAACAACGAAAGGAACCATAATGACAAACTGCGGCCCCAAACCGATTCCGACCATTCTGGATACGGACATCGGCAACGATATCGACGATACCTGGGCGCTCGGGATGCTGCTGAACAGCCCTGAATTTGACCTGAAACTGGTGTTGACCTCAACCGGTGATGCCCGTTACCGGGCCAAGGTTGCGGCCGGATTTCTGGAGGCGTGCGGCCGCGACGATATTCCGGTCGGCATCGGCGTCTCGCGTGCGGACGATTCACCCGAAACCATGCATGAATATGCCGACTCTTACCGGCTGGAACAGTACTCCGGAGGCATCTGGGAGGACGGTGTGGGCCGGGCGCTGGAACTGATTGCCGCCGAGCCGGAGCTGACGGTGATCGGTATCGCGCCGCTGACCACTCTCGCCGAGCTTTGCCGCCGGGATGAACGGGCGGTCTCCCGATGTCGCCTGATCGTGATGGGCGGTTCGATCGCGAAGCGGCATCGCGGCGCAGCCGGAATGATTGCCGAATACAACATCAAACTCGACGTGCCGGCGGCGCAGCGGACGTTCCGGGCGCCGTGGCGTGAAATCCTCCTGACGCCGCTCGATCATTGCGGCGATATCGCGCTGTCGGGAGTGAATTATCGGAAAATCGCGGAATCAACCGCACCGGTTCCCCGGAACATTCTTGCCCAATATGCCGTCTGGCGAAATTATTGGAAACATGACGGCCCGGCACATGCCAGCAGCATCCTTTATGATACAGCGGCGGTCCATCTGGCGTATTCCGGGGAGTTCACCCGCCTGGAACGCCTGAAACTTGTGGTGGATGACGGCGGCTTTACGCGAATCTCTCCGGAAGGGCGCGAGATGCTGGTCGCTATGGAAATGACCGACCCGGCCGCTTTTCAGCAACGGCTGGTTGAGAGACTTATTACAACCCAACCAACAGAAATGACCGACCCGGCCGCTTTTCAGCAACGGCTGGTTGAGAGACTTATTACAACCCAACCAACAGAAAGGATTGAAAATGAAAAATTTGCACCGTTTTACCCTTATTGAGTTGCTCGTAGTTATTGCAATAATTGCCATTCTCGCCTCGATGCTGCTCCCGGCGCTGAATAAAGCGCGGGCGAGCGCTAAAGCTTCAACCTGCAAAAACAACCTGAAAACGCTTGCTACCGCCAATCTCTTATATGCGGGTGATTTTGATGATCACATAGTCCCCGTTTATGTGAATGGTATAGATGAGTCAAATTGGCATTACAATAAATCATTTGCCCAACAGATCGGCGTCAATATAAAAGAAAGTGAGGAAAATCCTTTATGGCCGAAAGGGTTGCTTTGCCCTCTTTCTCGCGGAATAATGTACCCGAAGGAAGGCAACTATTGCAAGATCATCGATTCCTATACGCTGAATAACACCTTCTCAAACGGCGACTGGGGCTCCCCTGCTATACGCAGTATCCGCATCAGCCGGCTTTCCGCTCCTTCTCAAAAGTACATGTTTCTTGATGGATTAAGAGATAGTCTCCTGTATGGCAACAGTTTTGTTAACCGCAACGATTATCTTGTATCGGGAGAAAATGCCAATACTGCAACTGCTTATCGTCACAACTCTGGTATTAATTATTCATTCTTTGACGGACACGTCGATTGGAGCGATTATAACTGGCAGAACTGGCCGGGAGGCAACGGCTACACTCGGAATTGGGCATTCTGGCAACCGGGTTGGAGCGATGTGAGCGTTCGTTTCTGATCTGAAAACGTGCATGGGAGAAAGATGGTTTTGAAGCGATACGGAAAGTTGTTGTGGGCAGCGTTGCTCTTCTGGGGGCAGACCGGTTTTGCCGATGGAGGCAAAGTGGCCGAATCTTTCGATATGCCTTGTCCCGACGGGATGTCGCGCAGTCGGCTGATGACACTTAGTGATGCCTGGCGTCAAACGACGCCGACCCGGGAACGGATCTCTCTGAACGGTTTGTGGGAGTTTCATCCGGTGCTTACGCCGGATGAACTCGAAAAAATCCCGGGACCGGGAACCGGCTGGGGATGGTTCAAAGTGCCGGGAGCATGGCCGACGGAACCGAACGGCATGGCGTTTTATCTGAAGCCGGAGATTCTCGCACGCTTCAAGGTGGCAGAGTTGAATTCCGCATGGTATCGGCGGGAAATCGATGTGCCGGAAGAGTGGAAGGGGCGGCGCATCCTGCTTTCGGCCGATCTGATCCAATCCTGCGGCATCGTGTTCGTCGACGGCGTGAAAGCCGGAGTGCTTTATTATCCCGGAGGCGAACTCGAATTGACCGGCAAACTGCTGCCGGGAAGCCATCATACGCTTGCGGTGTTGGTCAGCGCCAAACCGGAAGAACAACTCGAATATATGGGGCATGATCGTCTGGTCAAGCTGAAATCGAACCTGCAGAACCGGGGAATTTGCGGCGACCTCTATCTGGAGTCATTGCCGATGACCGCCGCAATTTCCGATGTGCATGTGATTACCTCCGTCAAAAGCGGCAAAATCACTTTCGATACCGGTTTCACGACGCTTCCGGCGGGAACGTACCGGCTGGAAGCGGAGATCTCCGAAGGGGGAAAGGTGGTACAAACGTTTTCCTCGGAGCTATTTACCGTCAAAAAAGGGAAAAATATCCGCCATTCCTTCGGCGGCCTCTGGAATGATCCGAAACTTTGGGATATCGACATTCCGCAGAATCTTTACGTCGCCGATGTGAAGCTGCTTTCCGCCGAAGGTGAGATTCTCGACCGTTTTCTGCCGCAGGAATTCGGTTTCAGGGAGTTTTCCATCGACGGACGCGATTTTTACCTCAATGGCAAAAAAATTCATCTCCGGGCGCTGGTTACTCGCGGCCCGCAGGACGCTGACTTTGGTTCCGCCGAGCGAGTCGACCATATGGTCAGGACGGCCAGGCAGTTCGGCGCGAATTTCCTGATCGGCTGGAATTACAGTTTCACCCCCGGAGTTTTTGCATATCCGGCGGGGTATCACCGGCACACTTCAGAGCGCGGCATGCTCACTTCCCTGACGCTGCCGCATATCAAAGATTTCGGCAATGATCTGGAGAATCCCGCAAATCTGGCGGAGTACCGGCGGCAGACGGAACATCTGATCCGGCGTTTCCAGAATATTCCCGGCGTGGTCATGTACGTGATGAACCATAACCGGCTCGGCTATATGGGGGACCAGAATCCACTGCGAATCGGTAATGATTACCGTCCTGAACGGTATATCGCCCTGCCGAGCAGAAAACAGGGGCGCATCGCGGAGAAAACCGCTAAGGCATTCGATGCTTCCCGTCCGGTCTACCACCATGAAAGCGGCAACTTCGGGGACGTCTGTTCCTTGAACTGTTATCTGAACTGGGTGCCGCGCCAGGAACGGGGCGACTGGCTAGAACCGTGGGAAAACAACGGAACCATGCCGGTATTTTTTGTCGAATGGGGTTTGCCGCACGTGGCAAGCTGGTCGAGCTGGCGCGGCCCAGAATTCATTTGGGCCAGCAAAGTACCGCAGTGTTTGTGGGTAAACGAATACAATGCGGCGATTCTCGGCGAGGAGGCCTATCGCTTCGAGAAGGCGAAGGGGGCGCTGTACGATCTTCAGGCGGAGAAAGCTTCCGGCAATCGCCGGGTTTTCTTTTCCGATCTCGGTGCCAACAACAGGCTGACCTGGATTGAAGATGTGCGGCGGGTGCGCGCATGGTTCGCTTCGGAGGACTTCCCGAATCTTCGCGCCCGGGGTATTTCCGGGCTGTTGCCGTGGGATCAGGCACAGCTCTGGAATTGGCTTTCGCGGGGCGAGGCGGACCGGGACAATCCGGCACGCTTCGAAAATCTGAAACGGCCCGCCCTGGTTCCGGACCGGATTGAATCCCATGGAGAAGCAATCAACAATCCTGTTTGCAAAGTTCGTCTGAATGTCGCCGGAGAGACGGTTCAAAAGAACTTTCAGGAATTTCTCTGCCGGATTGCGGGCAAAGTCGGCGATTTCACGGAAAGGGGTCACAATTTCCATTCCGGAGAAACCATTCGGAAAAGTCTGCAACTGCTGAACGACTCCCGTCATGATGCGGAAATCGGCTGGAAGTGGAGCGTGCCGGAATTCGGATTTTCCGGCACGGGCAGTTCAATCGTTCCCCCGGGAGGCAGGACGGATATCCCTCTGGAATTCACCGTACCGGAGAATGCCGTCGGAAAAGCCGTCCTGCGGGCGGAATTCACTCTGCCCTCCGGGAAGAAGCTGGAAGATTCTTTTGCTCTCGATCTCTTTGCGGCGCCGTCCGCAGTAAAGATCAAGTCGCAGGTCGGTCTGTATGACCCGGAAGGAAGCGCGGCGCCGCTGCTGCAGAAACTCGGCGTGCCGTTCCGCCGGGTTGTGAACCGGCATAATCTTGATGGTGTGGAATTGCTGGTGATTGGCCGGAATGGCTTGAAGGATTTCCCGTTCGAGCTTTCCGGACGGCTGGAGTCGGGGCTTAAACTCCTGCTGCTGGAACAGAATGCGGAAGAACTTCGCCGTATCGGATTGCGCTGTGTGGAATTCGGAATGCGCGAAGCCTTCCTGCCCGACGGCGAAAAGCTGCACGACTGGCGCGGCAGCTCCACGATGCTGCCGCCTTATCGCAAAACCAATGACTTTGAATGCAGTTATCCGCTGGTCAATGCGAACTTCTTCCGCCAGACTCGTCCCTGGCGCGCCGGAAATCGCGGCTCGCTTGCCGATGTCGTTGTGGAAAAACCGCAGATCGGAGACTGGCTGCCCGCGGCTTCATGCGGATTCGATCTGCAGTATGCGCCACTGTTGCGCCTGACGGAAGGACGCGGCTGTGTCATGCTTTGCCAATACGCGGTTTCGGGGCGCACGGAATCTGATCCGGAAGCGGAAAAAATTCTGGCTCAGGCGCTGGTTGACCTGGATCGTTACGAGCCGGCCGCCAGACGGACGGTCTTTTATTCCGGAGACGCGGCCGGAAGTGCTCTGCTGAAAGCGCTGCACATTCCATTTACGCCGTATCGCGATGCCGCCTCGCTGCCGGAAAACTCCCTGCTGGTGGTGGGGCCGGGCGGGGCCGGAGAAAAGCTTTCCGAATTGGCTGCGGCGGGAACGAATATTCTCGCGCTCGGACTTTCCGCGGAGGAGCTGAACCGCGCTTTCCCCGGAGAGTTCCAGACGCAAAATGGAGAATTTTATTCCGATTATGTCCCGGGATTGGCGAAGATTCCGGAATTTGCGGGCATCGGCAATGCGGAACTGCATTGGCGCGGGAAAGTCCGGTTCGACGCCTTCTCTCCGGACTCGCCGGGAGGGCGGATGCTCTGCCGGAAAGAGATAGGAAAAGGCTGCGTCGTTGCCATGCAGCTGCCGCCGTGGAAATTTTCCGAAACGGAATTCAGCTGCCGTACCACGCGACGCCGGACTGCTTATCTGGTGTCACGGCTGCTGGCGAATCTCGGAGCCGCTTACCGTTCCGGCTTCTTCGCGATGCTTGACCGGACCGCGGGACGGCGGGAATTCGAGCTGCCGAATGACTGCTGGCAATTGTGCGCCGATCCGCAGGACAAGGGAGAGCAGCAGGGATGGCAGAAAGCGAGCTTCCGCCCGGGGCGCGACTGGCGCAAGGTACGGGTTCCCGGCTGGGTCGAGGAGCAGTTTCCCGAATTGGCGCGCGGGAACGGACGTTTCTGGTTCCGGCTGGAATTCACGTTGCCGCCGGGGCTGGCGGAACGGCTGAATGAAGTCTTTCTCGGCTCGATCAATCAGGAGACGCACATTTGGATCAACGGAGTCCCGATTGCCTCTGAAACCGGTGAAAAAAGACGCTGGATCACCCGGGAGTACAGAATTCCGGCCGGAGTGCTGAAAACCGGCAGGAATGTCCTGGCGATACGTTGTGTGGATACCGAACATCAGGGCGGCATTCTGAACCTTCCGTTGCTGAAAGGAGCTGCAGGCAAGAGCTTTTATACGGACGTTCCGAAGGCGGCAGACGATCCCTACGGGTATTTCCGCTGGTAGCGGTAAATCAATGATTGAAAGGTAAAAACGAAACTTGCCGGCTTGTTGTTCATAAGAAGCGATGGCTCCTCTGATCGCAACAATCGAAAGAGGAGCCTCTATTTTCAGGCAATGGCATTCCGGTCGCAAAGAACATTTTCATTCACAAGTTTACTCGTAATCATATTTCGTCTCTTTATATCGTAAAGGCATTTGCGAAACTGAAATGATTTTTCAAGGACCATTGAGTGTTGCCCGGCAGCACCGCAGTCAGAAATTTTATTATATCTTCAATCTCATCAACGGGCTCTCTTATATGTGCCTCGGCGAAACGGTGATCATTCTGCTTGCCGTAAAGATCAAATCTCCGGACGCGATCGTTGCGGTACTCGGTTCCATGAGCTTTTTCGGTTATTTGATGCTGCCATTGGGAAAAAAGCTGACTTCACATGTCGGGGCGGTGAAAACGCAGGCGATCTGCTGGGTGCTGCGAAATGTTTCGGCATTGATTGTCGCTTCAAGCGCGATTTTCTATTGGCTGGATCTGACTGTTCCGGCAATATGTCTGCTGTTGGGAGGGGCCTGGCTTTTTTATGGATTCCGTTCCGCGGGAGTGGTAATGTCCCAGCCGCTGGTTGGCGATATTGCCGCCGAAAGGGAGCGCGGCCGGGTGCTGGCAATCAGCAATGCGCTCTTTTTCGGCAGTTGTTTGCTGGCACTGCTCGGCATCACATTGCTGCTGCAGCGGAACCAATCGATCTGGATGCTGATCGGAGTCATTGTTTTTGGAGCCACGTGCGGTATTTTCGCATCGGCGATTTTTTACCGGGTGGATGAAACTGCCGCACTTCGGGATTCTGCCGGAAAACCATTGGGCGGGGATTTTCGTTATGCAATCCATTCGCCTTCGCTGCGAAAGCAGATCTTTGCAATATTTTTCGTCAATTCAGGAACGATTCTTCTGCTGCCGATTTCCATTCTTGCGTTGAAACGCGGATACGCGCTCTCTGATTTTGAGATATTGAAATTTGCATTGCTCCAATTCGGAACAAGTTCTCTGATGTCGTTGCTGACCGGACGGCTTGCTTTGCATATTGCGCCGGAAAAAATACTTTTCGGCGCTTATGCCGCGTTGCTGATGCCGGTGTTGTTCTGGCTGTTCGCCCCGAAGCAATATGCATTCTGGTATTTTGCGCCGCTCTGGGGGATTGCCGGTGCGGCAACCGTTTCCGCAACGAATGCCGCGACCCATTATTTCCTGCAGAGCGTACCTGTCGCAAAACGGATTGCAGTTTCCATATTCCTTTCGATTTTTACCGGTGCCGGTGCGGGGATTGCGGGCATGGCGGTGGGCAGCGGGCTGCTGAAGCTTTGTGCAAGTTTTGCCGGTTCTTCAGAACCGTTGACACAATATCGATGGTACTTTTTATTGGCGGGGGTGCTGTTGTTTCCCGGAATTATTCTGATCGGCCGCCTGCCGCATTTTCAATCTCGCGCCTGAAGAAGAAAAATCACAACCTTTAAGGAATCATGATATGATGCAAAACAATTTTTTCAAGATTGAGTTCAAGCCGGAGACCGGAACCGTCAAGTCGCTGGTCATGAATCATGACCCGGATGGCATGAACTGGGTTGAAGGGCTTTTCAGCTGGGGGCTTCCTGCGGATTTTGAGTTTGTCGAAATGAAGTCGGCAGGCAATGAAGTCCATTCCCGCTACCGGAAGGAGACGCTGGAACTCGAAGTCATTCGCACTCTCGAACCGGATCGCCTGACTGAACGTTATATTTACCGCAACACCGGTTATTATGATCTCTATTTTCAGCGAGGCGGCCTCGGCATTTACGCTACCTTCAACGACAGCTACCCTGAAAGCGATATCTGTATCAAAAAACGTTGTCACGCGCATATCTGGTGTGGCGGTGAACACTCCTATATTCATGCACGGAAGATGGGACCATTTCCGACTGAGCTTGCGCTGATTCTCACGCACGGTTCGCTGGATTCCTACAGCGTGGAGCGTATTGAACAGGAAATGAGCAATGATCGCGGTGACTTTGTGCTGCATCCCTCCCCATGCCATCTGCTGCCTGGCAGTGAAATGGTGCTGGAATGGCAGCTTGTCGCTTTCCCGCAAGGCAAATTTCAGGAAACTTTGCTTGCCGTGAATAATGGGATCTGGGTGGAATTTGCGCGGGAAACCATTTTTCCGGAAGAAAAATTCGAAATCTCCGTCGAGAGCCGCCATTGGGAAGGCAAGATCTCAGTAAGCTGCCGCGGAGAAAGCGTACCGTACAAGATGCGTGATGGCCGACTTCTTGTCGAATACACTCCACAGGCGCTTGGAGAACACCGGTTCGATTTTCAAATTGGTGAAAAACAGTTCCATATTTACGGATACTGCTGCCCGCAGTTCGATGAGCTGCTTGAAAAACGTGTGCGTTTCATTCTGAAACACCAGCAGATGAAAGATCCCCGCAGCCCGCTTTACGGCGCGTTCATGATTTATGATAATGAAGAACACTCCCAATATTACAACTACATCTGGCGCGATCACAATACCAGCGGAGAACGGGGCAACATGGGACTGCTCATCTGCCGCTGGGCTCAGATGCATCCGGAGGATGCCGAAGCGAGAGAGGCGTTGGAACTTTACGAACAATATCTTCTCCGGGAAACCTATGAAGTGGAAACCGGCATCGTTCATGGTGATATCGGGAAACATTCCTGCCGAGTCCGGCTTTACAATACTACCAACCTGATTAACTTCTGGCAGGAGCTCTACCGTCTCAAAAAGGAGGTCAAGTATCTGCGATGGATCGCCCGTTCCATCCGGCTTTTCTATTCGAATGGCGGCATGCATTTTTATCCCAACGGTACGCTCTTTTCCGATGCGATCGACATGATCCGCGAAGCGGGGCTTGCGGCAGAGGCCGATGAACTGACGGAACTGCTGCGTAAACATGTGACGCAGATTCGAACCATCGGACTTTGCTATCCGCCGCATGAAGTCCGTTTTGAACAGACGATTGCAACCCCGGCCGTGGCGATACCGGCGGCATTCTATGACCGGATCGACGCGGACCCGGAAATTTTGCGCGACATTGCCGTGCAGCTGGATGTGCTGAGTCGTTTTTCAGGGAATCAGCCGGATTATCGGCTGAACGAAATCCCCATTCGTCACTGGGATGAATTCTGGTTTGGGAAACGGCATCTTTATGGAGACACTTTCCCGCATTACCTGAGCTGTCTCACGGCAAGAGCGTATTGGCTCTACAGCAAAATTTCCGGTGAAGTTATTTATCGGGAGAAAGCCAGGAAGTGTCTTCGAAACTGTCTCTGTGTATTTTCCCCGGACGGCACGGCCTCCTGCGCGTATCTCTATCCATTTTCAGTGACGATGCGTAATCCGGACGGTTCAATTCATACACCGGCGCAGCGTGGTGAATTTTTCGATCCTTTCGCCAATGATCAGGACGGCGTACTGTATATGATCCTGCGCATGGGCGGTCTTGACGCATTGCGGTAACTGTAGGAGAAAGTAAATGCACTGGGTTGATTGGGCCATTATGCTCGTGCCGTTGCTTATGGTATTGGGAATGGCTTTTTATTCCGGACGATATGTACGCGGAGTTGCGGATTTTCTGGCGGCCGGACGGGTCGCCGGACGCTATGTGATGTCTGTCGGGGATTTGATCTCGGGGCTGAGCGTAATTACGCTGGTGGCGCTGTGCGAATCCAAATATCAGACCGGATACGGGGTGGAATTCTGGGGAAAACTTTTCGCTCCGGTTGGAATCATTTTTTCTCTGACCGGATTTTGCGTCTACCGCTGGAGAGAAACCAAAGCATTGTCATTCGGACAATTTCTTGAAATGCGTTACAACCGGGCATTTCGCATTTTCGCATCGACTTTGCGTACGATCTCGGAGATGGTGACAAATGCGCTGGGACCGGCAATCGCAGTAAATTTCTTTATTTACTTTCTTAATTTGCCGCGGCATTTTACTGTATTCGGATTGAGTATCCCGATGTTCGGATTCATTCTGGTGGTGCTGATGACCGCCGCGCTGATTTGCATCTGGCCGGGGGGACGGGTTTCGCTGTTGATTACGGATACGATTCAGGGACTTTTGTGTTATCCGGTATTTTTGATTATCATCGGTTATATTTTAATCAATGTTTCATGGAACGGTGAAATCACACCGACAATGGCGGACCGGGTATCGGGGGAGAGTTTTCTCAATCCCTACGATGTGGATAAATTGCGCGATTTCAATATCTTTATGCTGATTGTGAATTTGCTTGCCTCAATTTTGAACCGGGCAAGCTGGTTCGGCAATGATACGACTAATGTGGGACGCACGCCGCATGAACAGAAAATGGCCGGAATCCTCGGCGCCTGGCGTAACGGCGTAAGTTATCTCATGCTGATCGTAATCGCGGTACTGGTCATTACGATCATGAACCATCAGAATTATGCCGTGCGAGCCAAGGAGGTTCGTGATATTCTCGGTACTAAAGCAGCGGAGGAGACCATTCAGGACCCGCTTTTACGCAGCAAGGTGACGGCGGCAATCAGAGCAATTCCCGAACAACGTCATAAAATCGGGGTCGACGAACCATTATCCCGGGTGAAAAATCTGGATACCCCGGTATTGGAAACAGTGCAGAAACTGGTTGGTGACGATGGGGAAGGAAGTTTTACCTTTCAAAAATTCCGCACAGTCTACCAGCAGCAGATGATGGCGGTAACGCTGAACCGGACATTTCCGGTCGGGATCATCGGGCTGTTCGGACTGCTGATGATTCTGCTGGTTCTTTCAACTGACGACTCGAGAATTTTCAATGCGTCGAGTACGATCATGCAGGATGTCATTTTGCCATTCTGCAGGAAAACGCTTTCTCCCAAAGCTCATCTGCTGGGATTGCGGCTCTGTTCCGTAGCGGTGGGAATATTCTTCCTGATGTTCAGTCTGCTGTTCGTTCAATTGGACTATATCACCATGTTTATGACGATTATGTGTTCTCTCTGGCTGGGAGGAGCCGGACCGGTAATGCTGGGGGGATTATACTCCCGATTCGGAACGACTGCCGGAGCTTTTGCATCGGTACTCACCGGATCGTGCATTTCGATTGCCGGGATCATTATGCAGAACAACTGGGCAAAGCACATCTATCCCTTTCTGGTTGCGCAGGAGTGGGATGAAGCAGTGGGAAACTTTTTGGAATGGTGTAGCGCACCGTTCAATCCCTACATCGTCTGGGAAATGACACCGGAGAAGTTTCCGATCAATTCTTTTGAAATTTTCTTCATGGCGATGCTCTGCTCCTGCATTGCCTACGTCATCGGCTCGCTGATAACCTGTCCCAAGGGAGGATATAATCTTGATCGTCTGCTTCACCGCGGAATTTACAGCATTGACGGAGAAAAAAAGATCTCTTCATCATGGTCTTGGGGCAATATCTGGAACAAACTGATCGGTATCACGCCGGAGTATTCCCGTGGCGACCGGATCATCACTTGGTCCGTATTTCTGTATTCCTTCATCTATCAGCTGGGAATTTCATTTGTGCTGGTGATTGTCTGGAATTTCATTCAACCGTGGCCGGATGAGTGGTGGGGATACTATTTCTATATTACCACATTGATAATCCCCGGATGTGCCGGAGTAATTACGACGATCTGGTTTATATGGGGAGGGACAAAGGATATCATCCAATTGTTTCGTGATTTGGAAAAACGTGTCGACAATCCGCTTGACGACGGACGGGTTGTCGGCCAGGTATCTCTGGCCGATAAGAACGCACTGGAAGAAATTGACAGGAAAAGGATGTAAGGTTTTCTGATGAATACACAAGATGAACTGAAAGATTTTTTTGTTGATTTTTTTGTGCCGATCGACAATATCCCGGAAAATACAACCCGGCGTGATTCGATCTGTATGGAAGCCCGTGCCTCGTTGCTGATAGAGGCGAATTGTACCAGCGAGTACTTTCCGGCATTCATGAAATCCGGTGTGCCCGGCTCAAACTGCTGGATCTACAAGTTTTCCCAACCATGGAGCTGCAAATGTTTGCATCACTTTAACAATAATTATAAGTTAAGTTGGTCTTTTAAGGAGTTCGAAATTGGTACTCCTTCGATAAATTGGAATTGGCATTCTGCAAATACCTGGCGTTTGAAGATTGATATGAAGAGCAGTGCCAATCTTAATATTATTAACGAATTTGATCCGCCTTTTAATTATGTACAACTAATTGATTGGGAGAACAGTGATGCGCCTCGCCTCTCCAATAACATATTGAAAGCAGATTTTGAGCAGGTCAATTCATATTTTCAGCAAGTTTATCGTTCTCGTTTTCAGCTTTGTTCCCAGATTTCTCCTTATAAGACACCTGAACAGGTGTGTCGCTTTTTCGGAAATCGCGGGGAGGTTTTTGCAAAGCTGAAAAGCGACAGTATGCGTCCTGATTGCTTTCTAAAAGATCTTGATCAGACAGTACCGAGACGAAGCGACCAAGCTGATTGGTCAGAAGCTCGTATAGAACAGGAAATGTTTTTAGAGATATTGCCTTGTTCGCCGCAAGGAGCTTCGCTGTTGCCGCTTTGTCACAAATATAATGGCTGGTTTTGTCAAGTATTCCCGTTTAAGGATGAATTCGATGAAATCCGGATGCAGTTAATCAAGTTGTACATGCCGAAAACACAAACAAAATGCCTTGTTCCGGTGACAACTTGGATACGTGAAAACTATCCTTATAATCAATATTTCTGCGTCCCGTTGCCGAAGGACAAGCAGCCGCTCTATAATCTTGATCTGCTGCTTAAACCGGAAACAGAAACAGTCATTTTGACAGATAGCGTGGAGTTGGCCGATTCCAATCAGCGTAATGCCTTTGATGGTATTCTATTCACAAGCTTCATTTGTTCACCGGAACACTACGAGCAGGTGGATTGGGCTCCGTTGAGAAATAAAACAATTTATTATTTGATTACAAATCATTCTGGCATTTCTTTAGAATCAGCCGCATTGAAAGCACGGAAGTTGAAGGAATATCTGGTCAAAGAGGAACCTGAAATAAAACTCTTTTTCGTTACACTTCCTGTGGATTACAAACTTGAAGGACATTTGGGGCGTTCTCGGACTTTCAAAAGTGTTGATGATATTCTGCAGAATTATGAGGAATGGCCTCCGGTTGTGAAAACGACTGAAATCAAGTTTTGGGAATCAGACGAAGAATTTCTGGAATTTTGTGCAGAGGCAGAGGAAATCATCAAAAGTCATAATATTATAAAACCACCAACCTTAGCAGAGATTACAAGATATTGTCAACAAGAGGAAATATTCTTTTCAGAATGGATGTCGCGTCCTTCTGAATAATATTAAAACTTACACCTTCCTCTGCTGTCACACAACAGCAGAGGAAGGAATGTTATAAATTTCCATATTACAGGAGCAATGGTTGACCAGCCAGATACGATTGATAGATATACTCCGGATTTTCAAAAAACATGCTGCTGTTGTAATCATCCAGCCGGTCGGCTATCCAGGAGTTGTAAACTTCGATCAGTGCATCGGAAAAGTCAATCCCTTTTGCTTGAGAAACCGCAATGATCAAGCGTTTATAGACTTTGCCAATATCAAAAATGGAAGGAACAGTATAACGGCAGGCTGCGACATTATTGAAGGTTCCCTGCAGTATATGGTATTTCTCTGTCAGATTGTCGATCAGCTTCTCCATATTCTCGCTGTGATAGATGTCTGCCAGCTCCAGCAGATGACGAATCTCGGCAATTCCAAAAGCGTTTACGACTACACGCCGATGGTTCTTTGTCTTCCGCCCAATCGCTTCGATCAGCGAACAGACAAAGAAAAGATCGTTTTCCTGACGGTCTTCACGTCCGGTCATCGTGTGACCTCCTTGCTTTCCAAGAAAGTCAAACAGGACAACGCTCTCGGGGTGCAAAACGTAATCTGATGAGTTGGATGCTTGAATTTTGCCAATACCCAGAATTGTTCTCTGGTGAGAATTCCGCTGATGAAATCGGCAACATAGTTCCATATCTGATCGTTGGCCATCGCTCCAACTACGATGTCATGAGAATGCGGAGTACCGTTCCGGCAGGCTACGATGAAGTCAAGCCACTCTTCCGTCATCTGATCGAAACTCAGAATATCCAAATCAGGATCAGGAGTGTATTCATAAAAACTGACAACAGGGGTATCGAACCGCCTTGACCAGCGTTCCGCTTGCGATAGCAACTCCGTGCAATAGAAACCGGGACCGAAATCTTTATTATTCCGGCTCGGTTTTATTTCCGGAGTCCGTATTTCACAATATCCGCCGTGGTAGACAATCATTGCGACCTTTCCTGTTCAGCAACTCTTCAGTTTATATCTTCTCTAAAATCTTGAACACGTAAAATATATCATCCATGGAGACATTTGCAAATCAAGGTTTGACTTTTACTGACGGAGCCATTATAGTAAAAATATCATCGTTGGGAACTATGAAAGTTCTTTGAAATGGTAACAAATGGTAATTTTACCATATTGACGAGGTATGGGTACAGGAAGACGGAGTCAGAAAAGAGGGTGCCATCAGGTGTCATTTTCAAGGTGCAAACGCCAGAAATTACCGTTTGAGCCTTCTTTTTTCTCTTATGTGAAAGCGGCCAAATTCGCCACTTTTGAGTTCAAATCTTCCTGTTTAGAGATGTTTTGAGGTGAAGAAAAACTCTTCGGATGTTCCAGCTGCCGGAGCCATTTTTTACCCTCAGAATCGGAAAATCGAGACCTTTTTGCGACCTCTTCGATTTGATCCGGGTAAACGCTTCTTCATGAAACAGCATACGAATTCTCTACGCTACAGAACGGATTAGAATATGCCGGTCTATTACAGCGGTAAGAAGTTTCACTACCGTTTCCGGGTCAAGGGCAAACGCCATTACGGAATCTGCGAAGGCTGCACGACGGAAGAGCAGGTGCTCGCCTACGAAGCCCAAGTCAATGCCAGACTCCGGGAAGAGGTGAAGGCAGCTCAGGAAAAGCTTCGTCAGGAAGAACAGAAAATTGCCTTCAACAATAATGTCCGCTCCCTTGTTGAAAATTATCGTCAGGTCCTGAATGACGGCAAAAAGGTTTCGCTTGCGGACGCCTATGCCTTGTACAGCCGGAAACTGTCCCGGAAACGGAAATGCAGTGACAAGACCCGGAAACAGAAAGAAAGCTACTGGCTGGATTTTCTGGCGTATATGAAGGAAACTTTCCCGGAGATCATCGATCTGGATAAAGTTTCAAAGGCGCATTGCGAAGACTATGTGACTTTCCTGATCGATTGCGGACGTTTCCTGAAAGAGAAAAAGGTAAGCCTGAAAACGCATGGGAAAGTTGTACCAGTCTCTTACGAACAGCCTTTTCTGATCGGCAATAAGACGATTAAGGAAATCTGCAGCGTCATTAAAAGTGTTTTCGAGCGCCTGAAGGATGATGCCGGTCTGCTGGCGAATCCCTGGAACGATGTGATCCTGCCTGCCGTAGACGACTCCATCGAGCGGGAGATCTTCTCGCTTCATGAATTGAATTTGATCCGAAACGGACTGGCGAAAAATCATTTTTGCGCGCCTCTGTTCACGGTAGCCGCCGTTACCGGTCTGCGGGAGGGAGATATCTGTACCCTCAAGTGGAAGGAAATCGACTGGACCTCAGGAGTCATCCGCCGGATTATGAGAAAAACCGGCAAAGGCGTAACCATTCCGATTCTGTCCTCGCTGAAGGTGTTTCTTGCCGGACAGCCCCGCGTTTCCGAATACGTGTTCCCGGAACATGCGGAATTATACCGGCGGTGCAGTTCAAAGGTATCGGTGCGAATTAAAGATTTTCTCGAAAACGAGCTTGATATCAGGACGACGGTTCAGCCGGAGAACCGGAAAAATATTTCCATCAAAGATTTGCACTCCATGCGGCATGTATTCTGTTACTATGCCGGTAAAGCCGGAATACCGATCAATATCGTCCAGTCGATTGTCGGTCATATGAGTCCGGTGATGACCTCTTACTATCAGAATCATGTTGTTCTGGAGGACCAGAAGCAGGAATTGGAAAAACTGCCGTCGTTCCTGATTTTCAACTCGGTCAATCTGGATCAGGAAGAACAGAGAAAACGTCAGGAATTGATTCGTCTTGTACAGGAAATACCTGTGGAGAAACTTCAGGAGTTCATGTCGATTGCACAGAAGTTCACCATGAGAGATCAGGAAGAAAACGTAGATGCAACGGCATTGCACAAGGCGTCATAACATGTTCATAATTAAGAATAATTGTTGTGATATGCGACTTGACGGATGAATATGTCGCGGTTATATTACTTCTTAATTCGGAGAAGTAGCAGGGCAGGACCTCCATGCCGGAAATATGGTATGGAGGCTTTTTTATGACTGTAGCACTTCATGGCATGAACTATCGTTATCGTTTTCGCGTAAAAGGAAAACGGTATTTCGGGCTTTGCGTCAATTGTCACACGGAAGAAGAGGCGTTGGCCTTTGAAGCGCAGGAACGTAATCGTCTGCTTGCCGAGTTTTACGAAGCGGAAAAACGTTCCGCGGAATATGCCGCTCAACTCCAGATCGAACAGGAAAAAATCAAGTATAACCGGAATGTTCGGGCGTTGGTAGAGAATTACCGCTATGTTTTAAATGGCGGTAAAAGCGTTTTACTTTCCGAGGCGTATGAACTGTTTCTGGCAAAGCCCCGGAAGAGAAGAAACATTTCCGAGAAATCCCGCAGACAATACCAGGCTTATTGGGGTGATTTTCTGGCATTCATGCAGAATACTTTTCCTGATATCAATAAGCTGGAACAGGTCATGTCATTGCATTGTGAAGCATACGTCTCTTATCTGATCAGCAATGGCCGTTTCAACAGCAAGAGTGATTACCAGCTTGGGAACAAAACCATTTGCGAGATCGCAAGCTCCATCAAGGGAGTATTCAGGCGCCTCAAACGAGATGCCGGTTTGCTGGAAAATCCCTGGGATGATGTGATCTTGCCCGCAATGGACGATTCGCTTCGCCGGGAGATTTTTACGGTGGACGAACTTCAGAAGATACGTTGCGGGATTCTGCATAATTCATTTTGCCGGCCATTATTTACAATTGCGGCGGCAACCGGATTGCGCGAAGGTGATATTTGTACTTTGAGGTGGAAAGAAATAGACTGGGTCGGTAAAAATATCCGTAGGGTCCTTAACAAAAACAGAAAAGACGTTTCCATTCCCATTCATCGGATGCTGTACGATTATTTCCTGCGGCTTCATAATGACGATGAGTATGTTCTTCCTGAGCACGCGAGAATCTATCTATCCTCGCCGACTACTGTTTCGAAGCGGATCAAAACTTTTCTGGAAGATGATCTGGGAATTGTCACGACAGTTCAGCCGGAAAACCGCAGAAGCATTTCGATTAAAGACCTGCACTCCATGCGGCACGTGTTTTGCTATTATGCGGGGAAAGTCGGGATTCCAATTTCCGTCGTTCAATCAATCGTCGGCCACATGGATGAGCGTATGACGGCATATTATCAGAATCACGTGCAGGAAGAAACGCAACATCAGGAGCTCGAAAAGCTGCCGTCTGTCTTGCTGCTGGATGCTGAATATGCAAAATTTGCGATATAAAAATGACAATACTGTTGTTCATAATGGGTTTGCAGGATGGTGTTATAATTCTTCATCATCATGAAACTTGAAGGGACGCGCCGCTCCGAACAGGGACGCGGGACGTTCGTAAACGTTCCGGTCGCGCCACGGCCGGTTTCCGGGCTGCGGCAACTCGTCTACATTGCATCGAACCTCTAGGAATTCCTGGCCCATCGGGCGTTAGTCGGTGTGGAAAGCATTATAGCCATAGGTCAGAATATCCGGCACGGCAAACGCGCTGCAGCTCCGGCTCATCGAAGTGCGGCGGCCTGGCGCGTCATTCGTGTAGCCGTATTTGCTGACGGAACCGTTCGCCACTTCGGTGACCAGATCGCGGTGCGGTTCGTAACTCCACGCCGTGTTTACCCCGTTCGGACGGGTCAGATTTTCAATCAACTCGCTGTCTGCCAGTCGGGTATAGGTGAAGTTTCCGGCTGGGGTGGTAATCTGGTTCAACCGTCCGTAGCTGTCGTAACTGTACGTATAATTATTTACATCCCCGATCTGCATACCGGTTATTCTCCCTTTGTACCCGGAATCGGTATAGCCCTGATAAGCGTCTTGTTATAAATACCATTGATCGTCTCGGATATCAAGTTGAATTCAGCATTATATGCGAAGGTTCTTGTTCCGGCCGCGTCGGTTACGGTTACCGGCTGCCCAATCCAATTATGGGTATAGGCGATATCCGGCGGATTTTCTAAACAAAAACAAAAATTTGAGTAATACAGTTACTAACCAAAACGTAAAAAAGATCATGCATACTGGTAGGATTTCTGGTGAAAATCTTTGATGAGCAGTAAATAAGCATATCACAAAAATACTCATAATTATAGATATAACGATTATGAAAGTGGAAAGAATTCTTTCTTTACTTATTTTTGTATATAGTAGTGATAATCATTCCATGAGATATTAATTTTTGATATATTATAAAAACAAAGAATGAAATAAACAAAGATATCTGGTACAAGCCAATAAATATATAGGTTCATGACATCTTTAGCGGATTATTTCGACATACCTTCAATAATAATCGATAGATATCATGCTTTCTATAATTGAATCGAAATTCGCATTCTTTCAAGTGCAAGTAAAAGGTATTTTTCGAGATG